>JAHELQ010000163.1:0-1448 GCA_024644125.1 Candidatus Aminicenantota bacterium
TGGGGGGATTTGAATGTTCCGTCGATCGACGGGGGTTTTTACGCTATCGGTGATCGACGGAAGGCTGTTTTTGGAGATGCTTGTTATCAGTTGGTTTTGGATGTTATTGATGTAAAATAACGAAAAGGGCGTTTGTTTTGTATTATCGGTGTTTTTTGATTTTTGGCTTCCGTCGATCGATTTGGTTTGCAAGGAATCATCGCCGGCGAAGAAGCTGGTTTGCGTGGCAGGGTATGTCAAAGATCACTAAGGGACCTTCCAGGCCCGGTTCTTCTTGAGTGAGACTATGCTCCAGTATACACGTTGGGAAGGGAAATTGCAACCGATCTTGAGTCGAGACTCTACTCTCCCTACGAAGACTTCATCGCCGGAAGATGTTTCCCGATGCAACCGATGGCGTTTGCGCTCCAAAAACGATGGATGTCTCGATCGCGACATCTGATCAAAATTGATGATCAAGATGCTATTCCTTCTTCCTGCCCTGCGGCAAACCCCGAATCAACCTTCGGCGGCGTCTGTATTTTTGTCTCGCTTCTTGACTATAACCCAGCCAAGCGGGGTGGATTGTTCCAGAAGCTGGATCGATTTCCCATGTTTTTGCTTTTCATCGCGTAACTTGTGAATGGTGACCGCATCAAAGCCGGAACCGAAACCCAGCTTGATGATTTTGATATCGCTTTCTTTTCTCAATCCATCGAGGTATTGCTGGAATTTCGTGTAAAAGGCCTTCAGGCGGTCATTGTACTCGCTCCATTTTTTGGCCTCTTCGAACAGAATTCGATCGTAAAACGAGAGAGCTTGCCATAGAATGGGAAAAGTCAGATCTTTGCGACCGGATTTCGACTCAGGGTGTTTCATCATCTTTTCGTCCAGCTTGAGATCGAATGGAAATTCCATTCGAGCGCTTCCTGGGGTTCCGGGATTTCCTCGGACAATTGAAGACGTGACCTCGCGCGTCAGCGGGATCTTTGTCTCTTCCAATATTTTTTTTGTTTTCGGATTTTTTTTATCCGGTTTTAATGTGAAGAGGGAGATTTTGGCGAAGTAGGAAAAATCCTCCGGTAGATGAATGTCGGGTACTTTCAGGTATTTGAAGACATCCAGACTTATGTCTTCTTTCTTATTTCCATTTTTATCGACAAGTATGTTCAATATTTCCGCAGGTGATTTTTTCTCACTATTAGCCCAATAGTTCAAGACCGCAGTCCTGATAGCGCCTTTGAGGGAAGAACCGGGAATATAGGGCTGCCCCATGGTTTTAATCAACGGTTCCATCTTCAATCTGTTTTCAGGCTTGACGATTTTTTCCAGGTAATAGTTTTTGACAGCAGGTGTCACGGCAATTTTCATTCTATGGTTTTGGGTATCGAACCGGTGCCTGATGAAGTTGCGTATCATCTTTAGAGAATCCGGTGTGAGGTTGTTTTGGAGTTTTTTCAATTTTTCCC
>JAHELQ010000163.1:1458-10201 GCA_024644125.1 Candidatus Aminicenantota bacterium
TTTCCCGGCCACTGTCGTCGAGGGTCTGGATGAATTGGGACAGGTCGAATGTATAGAGGTAACCGTCATCGGCGACAATGTATTCGAATGGTTCCAGCTCTTCGCCGCATCCGATGTGGACCGGTGAATAGAAAGATAGAGATAAGGTATGCGCGTCTGTCATTGTTTCAACCTCAATTTGACCGGATATCCAATCCCATAATGTTGGATGTCCTCTTTTGCGTGGATGTTTTTGAAGTTTTTTCCAAAACACTCGACCGCCTGATCGCTATAAACGATGCTGCCGGGAGTCAGTTGTAATACCGGCTTTTTGAAGGGTGAGATCGCCGGGTTGGCTGAAAACATTCCTCCGATCTTTCCGAATTTAGTCTGAATGTGGTAGAGAGCATTGTGTGCGCTCAAGATATCCGCGTTTGTGTTGGAGAGCAGTAGATACGCGTTGAAGTCATTTGGTTCCGGGAAAATATACTCGTTTTTGATACTTACGTCGAAACGGCCGTAGCCTGTCGATTTGTCCGCGCCATAACCGTTGAGGGCGATGAATTGAAATATTTCCTCGATGTCCTTTTCGGTCATCGAGGCGGTTTTGACATATATATTCAGTCTGAGGCCCTCAGGGTAGAATGATGCGGTTTTGGAGTAGAGCTGGCCTTCTATCACCTGGTTAGAGATGCGGTTGATGGTGTTGTGCCAGATATCGGTTGTTGTTTCTTCGATATCCGTCAAGTCTTTCCGGTTTGCGTCGGAAAAGTACTTTTCCTGAAGATCTCCGTCCAATATCGCTTTAAAAAGATTAAATTTGTTCAAGCCATTATTGAAACGGCTCAATGTACCGAGAGCGATGTATTTTTGCCGGGAAGTTCGCTTGAGCCAATTGACATATTGCAAGGAGTCTGATTTGGTGTGTTTGTCGAGATATAAACGTTTCAATTCTTGTTTTTCATTAGCGCTCATCGGACTCAATAGCGGAATAGGCAGATAGCCCTCTGGAAACGCTCCAGACATGATGAGCGGAGGTTCTTTATCGAACTCATTCAGAAATGATGATAATTTGCCGCTGTCGCCGCTCATATAATAGATGGCCCAGCAGATATGGCCGAACAATGTGTCCGAGTCCAACGGCGTGCCGAAGGGGGAGGTCGGGGTTATGGTAACCGTATAAAAGTTCATTTTTTGTTCTGTTGATTCGGAGTGTATTCGCTATCGACCAAATCGATGAACTCGATCTTGCCGTATCCACGGCTGCCGCTGCCGCCGAGGGCGTCCTGTTTGAGAAGTTCCAGGCCCAATTTGAGTGTTTCGAAAAGTTCTTCCTCCAGAGTTGTTTCTTCATTCTCCATTGAAAAAATACGGTAATCCAACTGGAAATCGAATTCCATACCGGCGGGAACGCGCTCCATCTGGCGTAGGCCTCCTGTTTTGGCTTTGCCGGAGAGGCGGTCGATCACGTTTTCGGTTTTTTCTTCAATATACATCAAACCTTTTTCTTTCTGGAGGTTTTCCAGTTTGGTGACTGACTCGGGGGTGAGTTGACAATCTCTGAAAAGGGCGCGGCTGGGTCCGCATGTGTTTCCCTTATCGGTGGTCCCGAAAATTCGGCAAATCTGGCACTCCTGATCACTACAGGAATGTACGTGGCCCATGGAATCCACTTTATCCAAATGCCATTCCAATAAGGTTCTGATCTTTCCCTTCAATGATGAACCGGGAATATAGGGCATGCCGCTGAGCGAGTGGCGAATGACCGGATTGTCGGTTTCGCCGATACGGATTTCATCTTTAGAGCCGCCAATATGAAGTCCTGTGATCAACCTGATTTTCCCTTTGATCTTTTTGTATTTCATCAATTGCATTCTGTCCCCTCCCCTTAATTTTTCCTGGAAAAATATCCCAGTACTGCCTCAAAAAACAGGGCAAAGTCCTCAAAATCCAGTTTACTCTTGATTTTGGGTATAAACGAATTAAAGAATTCAAACAATGGTTCGTTGCTATTTCTGGGGCTTCTCACCTTTGAATAGTTCGCCTTTGATATCAACATTCCGATGACCGCGTCGTAAGTTTGGAAGGCTTTGAGGTCGTCTTTTATCTCTTTCATCCGGGCTTTGATGGACAAAACTTCGCTGTAGAATTTGCGCAATTGGGTGTAACTGACACTGGATTCAATATATTCAGTCCATTTTTTGGCGTCTTCGACCAGCAGTTCCCGGCGGAGGCATTGAGTCGTTTCGTCCCTGAAATTGTTTGCCTTTGGCTTATCCATTTTTTGTTTTCTTTCTCCACTATCTTTATTATAGTTTTTATGTTTCCGATCTTTATTTTCGTTTCTTTTTTGATCACCTTGAAATAAACCCAAATTATTTTCAACCATGTTTACGACCTCCTCGGTTTTTAAAAAGAGTGATATAAAGTGGAATCTTTAGATATCTCATTAGTTCTTTATCCTGGCCGTCCCCGGCTTCATATAAGGGGCGGAGTTTGTGCAGTTCGTTTTGATTTATTATTTCGTTGTTTTTAGTGATTTTGATATTGCGGTTTATGTCGTAATTCATGAGGGAATGAAAGCGCAACCCCTCGACATGACCTTCTTCGGATCTGAGGAAAAGGCGATGATATTTAAATAGGCGATAAATGAACGCAGTATTGATGCGGGATATCTGATTGTCCAGGTTAAGACGTTCGTCCAGGAACTGCTGAAATTCGAACAACCGGTCGAGGGAAGACCAGGGGACCGTCGTGTCGAAGAGGGTCAGGCGGTTTTTACCCGGGCTGTCCTTTGAGCGTTCCAGATACTCCTCCGCCCGCTCGGCCGCTACGGTGACGGGCCCGTTCGCAGCGAATACCGTGATGCCGGCGGATAGGGTGATGTCTGGATTCGAAGCGAAGAAGCATGTGAACTTGTTTTGAAACTCTCTGGAAAATTGCAATAGCTGAAACCAGGGACCAATGAGAAAAAGATCGTCGCCTCCCGAGTAGACTGTATAGATCATCGGGAATTTTGTTTTCACCAGTTCCCGTAGCCATCCCTGGAAGAAGGCGTCGATCATTCTCGACAGAAAAGTAAAACGGGATATTGAATAGCGGCTGGTCTCCTTTTTATTGAGCCGGTCGAAGCCATATTGAATGATATATCCCAGGTTGTCGATATCCGCCTTGAGGACCGCCAGTTTGTCAAGCCCCTTTCCGCCATTGGAAAAAGGCGTGTAGGACGCGATACATTGAAACGAGAGATGGCTCTGGCGCATGATGTTTCTCATCTCCAACGGACATTCTTCGGGATCGTCGAGGTTGTTCTTCTTGCAGTAAAAGCAGATAGAGTCCGACTCCTCGTTGCTGTCGGCGATGAGTCCAGCCTCGTCGTCGGGCAGTTTGTTGGCCATGAGATAGGGGATGCTGCCGCGATGGTCGGCCGGTTTTTCGTCATCGGAAATATAATAACTGAGAAGGCCCTCCATGTAGCTGTCCGAAAGAGTGATCCCGATTCCCATAAAATTGAACGTCTCGCCTCCGGCTTCGGTGAAATGAACGTATTTTTTCGAAATGGACTCTTTGCCCAATATCCGCGACGTCCGGCACACCCAGCATAGTGATTGTTCATCGTCCTTTTCCGCTCTGGGATACACGCCGCAAAACTGGCAGACGCCGTTGTTTTCCATTAGGGTCCGGTAGGCATCGTCCATGATTTCGCGGTGTTTAGTCGAGCGAACGACATGCATGTTTTTTTGAAGCTTCCGCTTCATCAAGCCCAGATTGACTTCGTTAATTATCGTTTTGATCTTGTCGTATTTAAAATCGTGCCCTCGAAAAGCGGTTGAGTAATTGATCGTTAACGTGAGCTTTCCTAGAAAAGTCTTGAAGAACTCCTCTTCGATACTATTTGAAAGATCTTTGAGCGTTTCTTTTACATCTTCCCGGTTGGGGACCAGAATAATGAAGCGGCCTCCGGAACTCATGAGTTTTGCGGAAAACGGAAGTTTCAGCGCGTTCAGTATCTTGAGGGACGCGATCTCTACCAGGAGACTCAACAAAAGGGACCGGCCTCTCAATGTCTGGCTCAGTCTGCGGGGATTCCTCTGCGCGATTTCAAACAAAAAATCCTGGATTCCTGACAGGTCGCCGCCCACCAGAATAAATTTTTCGAGTGTGTTTTTTTTGATCTTATTCTCGTCCAGATCATCCATGTGATACAAATACAATGAAGCTGCGATGGCGGATGTGGTGGATAGATGGTCGAACAGCGAGATATCGGCTTTTTTTCTCCAGGTATCGGACGGGGCCGCCCATAGGAATTTTTTAAACGTGTGCCACAAGCCGTTGTAAAGTTCAGTGAAATTTTCAGGATCCAGGCTTTTTATTTCCGATACAAAATCATTGTATAGGGTATCATAAGAAAAATCCTTGGTATTGACCTGATCTTTGTTCACCGGGAACATGGACGCTAGCGAAAATTTATTGAGCTGGTAATATTTGGGCTCCTTCTCCCCTTGGTACACATTGGCCAACGAGAACAACGAATAGAGTCTCGATCTTTTGTACCATTCGCCTTTCTCCGTGTCTTCGGTGTCTCTTTCCTGGGATGAATAAGTGTCGGCTTTTGAACCGATGTAGGCCAGCGCCCTCTGGTGTTTATCATCTATCTTCTGAACCAGTAGGAGGGGTTTGAAATATTTTGGATTCTCATGATGGCATTGCACGAGGACCAGTAATAGATCTAGAGCGACTTCGATACCTTTCTTTTGTACAATTTCCGCAATCCCCGTTTCAGTTATGAAATCGACCGAGACAAGAGGATGCGATTTCTTTATTTTCCACCTTCTGCCAGAAAATTTCCCGATATCGTGCAGAAGTCCGGCCAGGACAACGGTATTGTATTCGCGTTGTAGATGAGTAGGTATTATCATAATTTATACCTTAATATTTTTTTGGACCCTATAGTTTCCTTTTTATACATGTCCGACGATTAATATACGGTGACTTCGGGAAAAAATCAAGGGGCGGAAGAAAAAAAAATTACATTTTAAGTCTACCGAGGCCGAGGGAGGTGCCGCTGCCGATGTGGAGGCTCTGGGCGAGGCGGAGGTAGGGGAGGAAGGGGGCGATGGGGCCTGCGAACTCCAGGTGGCCTGTGACGCCGCCCATACTGATGGTCCGTTCCTGGCGGTGGGAGAATCGCGTTTGCTGGTTCCAGGAAATACTGGAGTTTGTGGTCTGGATGGTGGCGGCGATTTGCAGTAAGCCTCTGAAATCCACTTTTTCAGGGCCGCCGCAGTAGAGGGCGGAAAGGATATGGAGGCGGCGGAGCAGGGAACGGATGAGCATATCGAAGGAGATGTGCTTTTGCAACCGGTTGTCTGAGCGGAGGCGCAACGGGGTGTCGAGGGTGATCTTCAGATGGGAGCGATCGGCGGCGTCGCCGGACTGGATAAAATCGGTTCCTTTGAAGACCGGGTAGTGGCGGGTCACTTTTTTTTCAACCGGGTCGTAGATGTCGGTATCGCCTGTCGAGACGCGCTTCACGCCGAAGCGGCCCCGGTCGCGCCCGATCCCCCGGCTACCGATGTACTCGAAGGCCAGGATGAAATACGCGAGCGCGTCGAGCGCGCTTCCCACCAATGTGAGGGTGAGGTGAAAGGGTTTGTCCGGCGGGTATTCAAGGTTGTATTTGTCCGGGATGTAGATGATGAAAGGATGCGGGGCTTTTTCGATGTTTTTCAAAATGGAGGCGTTGCCTGTGTTGTGACTCTCGAAAATTTGGGCGTAGACGCAACGGTGGCGCACGATACAGCCGCCGCAATCCCCCGCCTGAAGCGCGCAGGTCAACTGGCGCAACGCGTTTCCCAACGCGCCGCGAAACGCGTTGCCTTTGAAAGCCGGAAAGACAATCGTCTCCCGAGGCTCCAATTCAAAATCGAACACTGCGAATCTCAATGTTTCCAATACCCGTTCCATTCCCACCATCATATCACACACTGCTCCCTAAAATAAGTCCTTGTCGGAGAGATGAATCACTGCTGCGGCTATAGGAATAGGCGGAAGCCGAAGACCGGGAGTTCTTCTTGCATGAAGTCTAAATCTTCGGATCGCTTGAAGCCCAGGTTTTCGTACATTTTCCAGGCGGTTTGCATGGCTTTGGTTGTATGGATGACTAGTTGCGGTAACTTCTGTTCCCGGGCTTTTTCGATGCAGGCGATGGTCAGGAGCTTGCCGAGTCCCCGGCCTCTGGAGGCGTGGTCCACTCCCAGCAGGCGGAAACCCGCCGCGTTCTTCTCCTGGGTTGCGGTTCCGCCGGATCCATAATAGTGCATGTCCCCAAAATAGACCACAGCCCCGCCGATCCGCCCTTCCGGCGACACAGCCGCAAGAAGTTCGGCTGCCGGTTTTTTGGTGATCTCGCCGATATTGGCCAGCATCTTGTAATAATTGGGTTGTTCCGATTCTTTGGGGAATCCCTCCAATTGCGAATACACCCGTACCAGCAATTGCCCGATCTCGGCGAATTCTTCCGGCTTTGCGTTCCGCACTTCGTAGTCTTGTCTGTTCTTCATTTCTCCTCCTGTGCCTGCGGCACCTTTGAAAGGGGTTATTATAATGGAGTAGATTGGGATTTTCAACCGGCGCAAGACATTCGTTGCGGGAGAATGTGGGAACAGATGGTGCAGTGCCGTTTTTTTGGTTGAAGTTTTGGCGTTATCTTTTTATAATCAAGGAAACTATATAAAAAAAAGGAGAAATATATGAGAAACAAAGTGTTTGACAAAAAATTGACCATCAAAAAAAGCACAGTGGCAAGCCTCGATTCGGCTGAAATGAGTGATCTCAAAGGCGGCATCGACCGTTCGCTCTTGACCGCCTGCCTTACCTGCAACTCCGATTATCCCTGCTACTCCCACGACCTGGCTTGCGCGTAAGAGGGACGATACGTGAAAATCAAAAAAATCACCCGGAAACTGAGCCTCAACAAAAGCACGATTTTTTTAGAAGGTGGGGGTATAGTTCGGGCCCACTAGCAGTAAATTGTTGGGGAGGGTGGTTTGCAGTATTTCAGCTTTACTTCCAAAAAGCACCTCTTTGACCAGATTATGGCCCAATGTTCCCACCACCACGAGGCTGTCGTGGGGGACATTATACAGGTTTTCCCGGAATTTGTTTTTCTCGAAAAACCACCATTCGGCGTCTTTTTTGGCGATGGGTTCGAATAGGCCGTTTTTGATCATGATCTCCTGGAAGTGGGTTTTCGATTTTTTTTCGGCCTGGGTGAAAACATGGAGCGGATGACCGCTGGTTTCGCTGATGTGGGTGGCGAGCCGCATGGCCTTTACAGCGGTATCGGAACCGCCGAAAAAGACTGAAACGCTTTTCCACTTCTTGAACACGGGCGACGGGATCAGTATGGGAAAAGTGGAATTTTTTATGATGCCGCGCACTTTCGGCCCGATGTAACCGAGTCCGATTTTATTGGAAAGTTTGCCGATACTTCGAGGGCAGCACATGTAGTCGAGATCCACCGGAAGATTTGGAATGCTACCGGAGGTGAATTCCCTGGGTGTCAGGAAATTCGGCGCGAGGCCGGCGTTTTTTATCATCGCCTCCGCGTGTTCCCGGGCGGTTTCCGGAGACTGGAGAAAACTTTTATCCAGATCGACGGTGACAACTGTATTTTTTAGATACATTAAAAATTGCCGATGTTGTGGAATATAGACTTTGGGCGCTGTTTTCGCCTTTTTCGCGAAGTAGAGGGTTTGTAGAAAAAACTCGCGTCCGAATGGGGTGTTGCGAAAAATATGAAGAATTTGTCGTCTCATCGTTTTTCCTTACATTTTATTATATTAGACCCTGCGCTGTGTGTAAAGGGGAAAAATGAGAAATGCCGCCGGTCCATTCGTGGCCGGGCGGGCAAGGCGACCCGGCCCTATGTATCGCTATTGTGTGGCTATGGCAAAAACAATTACCTTTTTTGTGAGATATTTTGATGATTTGGGGGTGCGTCGGCGGAGTTCGGAATGAAGGGGGAGAGGGGAAATGACGCGTTGACGCGGCGATTGGGTGTATATTTTCAAAACGAATGGGCGGGGTTGAGGGGAGGAGAGGGAGATGTGAAGTTGATGTGAATTGCGGCGGGAACGGCGGGCGGAGAGGGGTTGAAGGGGGACCTGGCTGTGGATTGGAGAGCGGTTTGGTTAGGTAAGGATTTTTTGTATTTAGCAACCGGTTTTAGTTTGTTATGGTGAAGGTGTTAAAACAGTTGAATATAGCTGGTTTCTGCGTTGCCGGCCACGATTCCCGCCACAAATTTCATGGCGGAGGTATGCGCGATGAATAATTTGGAGGCGAATGAGCCTTCGCAATGTTTGGAATAAAGATATAGATTGGATTTTGTATAGGTAAAGGAGCTACGAATGCTCGAGGGAAAAGGAAACTATGAAGAGGGTGATACTTTTAGAAAAACGGAAAAAAGCCCGGGAACTGAACCGCGAGGGCTGGAGCATCCAGAAGATCTCTTGCCATCTGGGAGCCAATTGGGAGAGTGTGAAGCGTTGGCTGGAGATGGATCTTCACGAACTGGACCATGACCGCCGTGGGCGGACCAGGGGGAAGATGATCAAGTATGATGGTGAGCAGAAGCGGCGAGTGTTGGAGATCCGAAGGCGGCTGCGGGCGGAGGGGCGTCCGTACGGCGCGTCGCCGGTGAGCGAGGCTTACACGGCGATGTACGGCGGCGAGGTGTCCGTTTGGTTTGTCAATGCCG
>JAHELQ010000678.1 GCA_024644125.1 Candidatus Aminicenantota bacterium
TATAATAACCCTTACTATTAGAAGAGCAAAAAGCCACATAATCACCATCCCTGTTTGATAAAATTATTGATGCGTAAGGAATTGCTTTCCCGTCTTTATCAACGACAATTCCCTCTATTCCAGTATTATCCCCAGGATCAATTTTAAAATTGGCAATAGATGTTCTTCCCGTTTCAATCAATATATTATTTACTTTAAAATTAAAATATCCAAGGCCTTCAATTTCTAATCGAGCAGAATATATTCCTGGACAAACGGGTTTTGATCGTATTACCCCATCAAATAGATCATCTGCACTGTCATTTCCATAAACTCCCCCTCTAGCTGAGCCGTTCGGAGCTGATAGAAATGCTCTCGGTTTTTCATTAATATGGGGGAAGCGTTCTTTTAGATTCACAACATCCCCATTAAAATCAACAATTTTTATTTCAATATACCCTCCAATTGTGGCGGTTTTTTTCATTTCATGAATCTTCCCTCTCTTGACTTGTAACATATATTTATGTTTCTCATGCTCTGAAATATCTGGTTCTGTGCAATAGCGTTTAGTACTGAATTCTGGTTCAATCCGTACAAAGTAGCTATTCGGTTCTAAATATATTTCAAAATATCCGTCACTGTTAGTAGTCGTTAACGCTCTTATTTTTGGTCCGACTTCAAAATAATTTTCTGAAAAATAGAAATAAACATTAAATCTTTCCTTTACATATTTTCCTGTGCTAGGATCAACAATCCATCCACGAACTCTCCCTAAATTTTCATTATCCAAATCCTGTGCCGGGGATTTGATTGGAGTGAGAATAATTAAACTGAAAAATATTATCAATACTAAATACAGGATCTTTTCCTTTTTCATTTTGGCTCCTTTTTATCTCTTTGGTCATTCACCGACAATTTAGATATTGTGTTTCCTTAAATAGTTATTAGGAAATAGCGATAAATTTCCATTTATTTTGAACATATAATACGCTAGCACACCGAAAAAACAATTTCAATATTTCTTGATGTGTGGTTTGCTTTTTTATTGAAGGTTGTCAAGAGGCGTATATCTTTACGAACTAAACCGGCGATGAGGGCTTCGATTTCTTTTCGAGAGTTGGCAAATGTACCTGTCCCCATCTCTGCCCACGAAAACCGAAGCGCTCCCTCTGTCCCCGGAGACATGTATTCATCTTTTAATTGGAGGTCGGAGTAGAGCGCGCCCTCGATGCGGGTGATAAACGCTTTGATATGGCTCATTTCATACGTGAAGGGGATCGAATGTCTCTCGCCGGTTCCATCCGGTTTACGAACCCGGATTTTGAGCCTGTAATCTCCAAATGGAAGATCGGCCGGGGGTTCAAACACACCGTCATATTCAAAGACCTGGCCTGAGCCGCTGGATATTTCAGCGGTGTACACCAACTGATTGTATTGGCTGCCGGTGGGATCTTCGACTTGCACATCGATGCCTGCTGCGATTGTTTTACCGGTTTTGTTGACCATAGAAAGGCGATATTGCACGGGCGTTCCGGTCTTTTTCCGTTGCGAACCTAAAATCGCGATGGAACTCTCGGTGACCGGATATCTCACATCGATACCCTTATTGAACCGGTGATCTTTGTAACCTCCATCGGCAAGCGGTTCCATCACATGGAGAAACAACGACTCCATGCTGTTGGTGAAGCCGAAGCGCGCACCCAGTTTCGGTTGAATCGAATAACTCTTCGTCTCTCCCACCGGCAGAGTCACATCCATCACATCGGTCACGCCTGAATGCCACCAATCATATTTAATCGAAGCTTCCATCGGTTTGTCGGTATTGTTTCTGACATGAAACGTGACAGTAGGCGTTTCGTCCCAGTACACTATCTCGTCTTCCACTGTTACCCAGCCAGTAACCTCTTTTGTCGATGAAAAAGGAGTGAACGATCCAGTCACAGAAAACCGCCCGCCGGCAATGTCTTGCGACACATGAATCAAGGCCTCCGCTCCGTCCGATTCGCCAAGCAGCCCCACATCGGTGTGGCAAATTCCATATTCGACCGCAGCTATCGCAGGCAATGTAAACGAGACCGGGATCACGGTCTCCTCGCCCGCCAACAAGGCGACCGGTAGCTCCGCCTCATACAGAACCCGTGTCCGGCCCGGCGTCCATACTTTCACCCGCGCCTTGCTGGCCGTCTGTTCGCTATCATTTTTGACAACTACATTTAAAGCGATTGCAAGAGCCGGATTGTCCTCCACATTGATGACCGGGATCGGAAGCCGGGGATTTTTGGCAAAGGTAACCAGATCCCTCACCAACTTCAGTTCCGCCGACGACGCCTGCGAATGGGCCAATCCCCAATCAGTGAACAATGAGGTCAAAATAACGGTCCCATTGCCATATGGATAATAAAGCAACGCCGGTTCGTTATTGACCTTGCGTCTCAGCAGCACCGTCGAAGACGAAGGGATCACCGAAAAATACCCATCCACCCCTCCATCCACCAACGCGCTCAAAGACGAAGACAGTACCGGATGTCGATTCTCAAAATACAACGAATTTTTCAAACACGACTGATCCTCCCGCCAGCCAAACGCCTTCAACGACTCGCCTTCGGGCACCGGCACCAACGATTCAACATCCGCCCCATACTGCTGCGCAAACACCAAAATCGTCCCGCCTTCGCGCACATACCGCTCAATCGCCGCCTTCTTAATCTCCGATCCCCGGTCGCCGGTCATTTCCCCCATCGGAACCACCAGCACCGGATGATCATTGGAAAAATAATCAT
>JAHELQ010000164.1 GCA_024644125.1 Candidatus Aminicenantota bacterium
CGGGATTTGAATAAATGGGTGATCTATTTAAGCGCCACCATGCATATCGCGATGTCCGCCACCAAGCACAATATCGAGGTGGCGGCGAGTAAAGAGTTAAATGTCGCTCATATCGAATACAGGCAAATGAGTTTTCGATAGATCTATCCTGGGGAATTCTTGTCCTGAGCGGACTCGCGCGTCGGTTTGATCCGGGTGTAGAAATCCTGCATCAATTGCCGCGCCACGTCCGGGAAATTTCGTAGATAATACAGGAACCATTTGACCGCCTCCAGGTCGTCAAAGTGCTTTTCTTCGCAGCGACTCCTGGTATATGGCGCTGATACGAGTTTGGCGCATTTACCTAAGTGATCGTTTTCTTCAGATGTATCGGAATCGAAGGGGACAGGTAATTTATTTAAATCTTACGCGATGAGATTGGTTTCGTACATTTCTAAGTGTATGTCCGACATCACCGCCTGGCGAGCTCGGGACTCGAAAAAACGTTCCAATAAATGGGCATCCGAAAGGATGTCCGAAACCTCATCCATCACAAACATCCTATCCCTTCCGGCAACACGCCAAACCCCGTCGTAACAAATTTCCAACCCACGCCATCAACTCCAATCCACATCACCGGAATCTCAATCAATATGACCACCCTCCATCGACATTTCCCAAAACATCCGCCCAGTTCGGCCGTCCTACCGTACAGGCTGTCCCATCATCCGTACCGGATGGCCGCCCATCCGCGCAGGTTGTCCCATCATCCGTACAGTTTGGCCGCTCGTTCGCTCAGTTTGGCCGGTTGTCCGGCCAGTTCGTCCGTACAATCCGGCCGTTCGGTCACTAAAACGACCAATAATCCCACGATTGTCAATCGGTTGGAATTGAATCGCGAAATCCCGCCGGCTATCACCTGAAAAAACGAAGCAGCTCCCGTTGAGACTCTGTAACGCAGGAGGCGATCAGGAGGGTGAATTCCTCGTTGTCTCCGTGGTTGGCCTTTCGCGTTGCCGCGATGTATTCGGCCCTTCGGATAGGGGGGATAATGGTGATGGGGAAATTTTGCCTGAAGAGCAACAGGTTCATGATCAACCGCGCCACCCGGCCATTGCCGTCGCTGAACGGGTGAATCGTGACAAAATCCGCGTGAGCTCTCGCCGCCCGCTCCACCGTGTGGATGTCGAGACTATCCCGCTTCATGGAAGAGACAAATTCCTCCATACGCCCCGGCACCTCATCCGCGGTCGGAAAAACAAAATCGGTACCCGTGACAATAATGGCGGTACTCCGGTATTTCCCCGCCTGGCCTTCATCCAGGTAGCGATAGAAGAGGTAATGCAGTCTCAAAATATCTTCCTCCTCGATCTCCGCCTTGTTCGCCAATTCATACAACCAATCATATGCGTTGCTATGCCCACGGGCCTCCAGGTGGTCCTTTAGCGGTTTTCCACCCACGGTCAGTCCGTCTTCCAGCACCACTTTCGTTTCTGAAAGGGTCAACGAATTCCCCTCGATAGCGTTGGACGAATAGGTCAGTCCCACCCGGTAATATTCCCTGAGCTGTTTCAACATTGGCTCCGTGAACGGTTTCAACCCGTTGATTTTTTTCTGCAAATCGTCTATTTCCGCAAATGCCTGATCTTTCGTCTCACGTGACACATCAAACCTCCCGGCCCGCATATTATATCCCAATTGAGACCGCCAGGCAAATACAATTCACTAAGGCCGCCACAAAGAAACCAGCGTCTGCGGGAGAATGACCTCCTGTCGGATCTGTTGGAGTATCAGTCCTGATCGTGGTCGATGAAGGTGACAAAGCGGTCGTCGAGATTGGATTCCGGGAACAATTCCCAACGATCCACAGGTTCGGCACTGATGATAAGGATCTCCAGGAAGCTGCCTTCGTTGAGGGAGATGTACTTGCGGATCGAGCGCAGAATATCCTTCTCTTGTTCGTCATATTTATCTTCAAAATAGTGAAACACGATGAGTGCGGACTCCTCCAGCCTCTCGTTGAGCCGGTCCATGGCGTTGGCGATGGAAAAACACTCGTCCAGTCCTTCCAATAAACTTTTTTCGCATCCCCCTTTACGCAACGACGCCAAAAACACCCGCGCCTCGTCTTCCTCGCCGTGACATTTACCAAATTTCCCGATATCGACAGGTACACAGAAGTTTCGCTCGTTTTTCTTGTTTAAGGCGGGCAGAAGCTTTTTGATTGGTATCTCCTTCTCTTGCTCAAAGAGATTTACGAATCGCTCTCTCATAATGATTACCAGTAATTGTTCGGCATATCCTTCGCTCTTCATCTTTTCACCTGTGTCAACGCTCCGTGGACTGTTGTCCAAGTTCCTCCGCAAGATTATCCATCTCTTTCCGGCAATTTTCAATACTGTCAAGATTTCTGGTCAACAACTGTGGAAAAATCTTGACCCCGAATTCGTATCGCGACTTGAATCGCATCTCGTCATCCTGTTCGAATGCCTCCGGCGAGTCAATCCTCAGCGCGTCCGATTGTAATTTCTTTTGTGTTTTGATCTTTTCGAATTCAGTTTCCACCTGCCCTGCATGTTCCCGGTCCGCCTTGTATATCACGCTCGGTTCCCCAATCTGCCGAAACACTCCACGCAAGCACAAAAAATCGAGAATCTCTCTCATTTTGTCTGGCGAGGTCGCGATGTTATGTTTGGCCAATTCCTCCAGAAGCTCTGTTAGAGAAAAAACATGGCGATCGTTTTTTTCACGATAAACCAGCATCACGGCGCAAAGAACTGTCAAGCGATGCAGTTTTCGTTCATCGGTCTTCAATTTTTCCTGAAATGGGCGTGTAATGTGGATGTTCCATTTTTGGATTTTCAGACGCTGCCATAATGTTAACTTTTTTTTGTTGATCGCTTTTTCGGGAAAGTGGTAAAAACGCATCAGAAGTCGCTGAAATGGTTCTGAATCGAATGCCCCATCGATATCGTTCCGTTCGATTGCCCACTTGTTTTCGTTCTTTCTGTCCAGAATCGCGAGCAGGGAATGGCAGGCTTGTTGGAGGAGTAACGGGTGACCGGAGCAATTGTCCACCAGGTAATTGGTGTCGTTTGGCTCATCCTGCCATTTGATGTGAATTTTTTTCATTGGTTTGGTGACAAGCTCGATGGCGCTTTTTTTATCGAGGGCCCTCAGGGGCAAGAATAGCATAAAATTGTAGAGACGCGATCCTGGATTCTTCATTTGTTTATACATTTGCTGAAAGCCGACCAATACGAAACGCGCCGCGATCCGACCTGATTCGAGGGTCTCCGAACACATTTTGTTGAAAGTTTTAAAAATATATTCTCCGTGCTCGAGATCATATTCCACCAACCGGTCCACTTCATCCAAAAGGAAAATATATTGTTTTTCCTCTTTCTCCGCCTTGTCTGAGACATATTTTCGGAACTGATCCAGATTTCCGATTTCATTATGGGGAATCCTCATTTTTTCCGCTAGATTTTTCAATAGCGTCTTTTCGCTGTCAATACGCGCGCAGTCGAGCAGATAAACTTTGCAATTTCCCTGGGAATTGAGATCTCTGTACAATTTGAGAAGTAGGGATGTTTTACCGATGGTTCTGGTACCAAATATGCCGATATTTTCTGGCAAGCCGCGAATCAAGGCAATCTCCAATTCTCGACCATAGAAGAGATCCTGAACCGCGCCGGAAGTGGTGTATGGGGATCGCTCCTCGATACTGAGTTGATTGAAGATGGTTTCGCGGGTTTTGCCCTTGTGGTCGGGGGCCAGGAGGATCTCTTTCATGTTCTGGGTATCTATGATCGACACCCGGTTGAGCCCTTTGATTTCTTTTTTTATCAGGTCGGCTTTAGATCCATGAAAGATCATCAATACTGTGTAAAACTTCTGACTCAGCGATGGATTCTTCCCTGCAGAAATGGTTCTAGATATTTTTGTTTGAAGTGTTTGGTATAGGTTTTCCAGTTGCTTTCTGCTTTGAGTTTTATCCCATGGTTTGAGGGTGATAATCATATACATATCCAGTGGCATGCTGAGGGTTTGCTGACCCAGTGCGGTTAATCGCTGGATAAAAAATTTGTCTTTATATTTTTCCTCCAGGGATTTCGTAATCTCATTCGATTCAAATTCTGTATCGATGAGACAATGTATGGCCTTCAAAATTTTTTGTGCCCGTTCATGATTGGGAGTCCTCATAAAGTGTGATATCTCGTCTACTACATGTGCTTCTTTACTATATCTGGCTCCCAGAAAAAACAACTCTGGCGCGGGATTCATATGAAGTGAAAAGAATTGCAGCTCATCGGAATTTTTCTTTTTGAAATTATTTACCGCGAAGGACGAATCGTATTCCTGGATAGACCTCAACATCTTTTCGATTTTGGGAGGTTCAAAAAATTTTTCTATCAACGGGAAGTCGTTGTATAGTTCCTTTAGATCTATTTTTTTTTCAAACAATCTATTAAAAAAAAGAAACATGAGAAATAGGCGAGTCTCCGCGTCCAGGTCGCGGAAATATTCGAAGATAAAGTCGGGATGCTTTTGGGCGATTGTTTGGGATGCGCTTTCGATCTCATCCTTCCAAAGGTTGTCATGAAGCAGCAAATGGACCAGGTGGGGAAAACCCTGACTGAAATTTTTTAGTTTGGATATTTCCTGGTCTCGATAGCCGGTTATTGAGCGTAGAAGCGATTTTTCCTCGTCGGAAGGATATGAGGTGAGTTCAATCTTCTTGAATTCCCTTTTTGTAGTGGTTCTGTTTCTAATGTTTTTCAGATAATCTTCAACCTTATTCATATGATGCTTATCGCAAACGAAAAACAGACGTATATCACGGTGGGAATAGAGCTCTATGAAAAATGTGTCCATCTGGTCGATATATGTTTCATCCCCTTCCGGTACAACAAAATTATCGAAACCGAAAATACAGTATCGTTTATCCCGTTTGATCCGCTGTATAAATAATTTTAATCCCTGATGGCCATCCAGGAATTCTTTTTTTAAACAAAGAAGATGTTGGTCAAGACATTTTTCAAAAAATAATTTATTGAATTCGGTAAAATTGTTTTTTGTATCTAAGAGTTCGACGATATCAATTTTACAACACCTGGATGTGGTTGCAAGAAGTTCAGGAATTATATTGAGTAATGACGTTTTCCCCACTTTGGGATTACCGGCGATAAGCATATGGATTTTAGGATGCTCTGTTATTTCTTCTAGAATTTTTTCTCTTCCCATGAACGATTTTAGCCTCTTGACCGGGTTTCCTGGTAGATTATCTTCTTTGGGTTTAGGCGTTTCTAGATGTTTTTTTGCCAGTTGTTTTTTCATTTCTTTCGTGTTTTGGATTTCAAACGCGATAATCTTATTTTGAGGGTAGAGTAAAAATATCCGGTTGGCCAATTTAAATATCACTTGAAACGGTTCGCCAAGGTCGATTTCCCAGAGTTTACTCTCATCCGTGATATGTCTTCCTTCAAACACGCCATTGCCGTGTATGGTCGCGATGATGCGGTCGTCGATGATTGCGGCGTGAAGTATTTTCGCCTGATAGTTATAGTACTTGAACGGCGATGTGCTTCCCCGGTCATAGAGCAAGAGGTGATATCGTCCGAAAACGCCCCGATACCTCTGGTGAACACAAGTACCTTTTATCTTTCCAATTTCTTCAGAAAGTGTGACTCTTTCCCGTACTCCTTCATATCCGGCTAGCGCGAAAATAAACAAATCCGTCTCATCGATGATCACCCACAGATTGTTGTCGATTGATTGAATGGAAGATATTGTCTGGTCGGTGTGGTACCATTTTTTCCATGAATTGCTCTTTTGATCATAATAATAGATTGAATGTTCGGAATAAGAGACGATAAAGTCGTGGGAATGGGTTATCCCATCGGCTTTTCCCATTTCTGCAGGTACAGTGATAGGTTCATTAAGAATCGCTTTATTAGAGAGGGAGTAGGAGACGATACTCTGATTGGAGTCCGAATTGTCCAACAAGATCCATAGCTCGTCGTTTGAATATAGATATAAATATTCTATTTTTCCTTCGTGTGGAATTTTGATTGTATGGAACTCTTCAAAATTTTCATCCAGCAGGATAATTTCTTGATCGAGATGATGAGCTATGAGGTGTTGGGAATCCGTGTCTACGGGGATCATATATTCCAGGCTGGTTATTTTTTCAAGGTTTTTATCTAGCGTTTGCTGCTCAAGTTCTTCCAGGACTAAATGGGCTTGTTGGTATTTTCCTTCATCGAAATAGTTCCAGAAAGTTTTGATCAACTCTTTCTTTAAAGGCTTTTTCTTGAATGTAGCCTGGAGTGATACCAGGACCTCGTAAATGAATTGTTTTTTTTCCTGGGATTCTTCCTGCTGCGCCAATTTCAAAAGGATTTTCTCGAATTGTGCCCGTTGAACTATGTCGATGTTTTTTGCAAATGCCAATAGTGAAGAAACGATCTTTTCTGTCGAATCATTCTCGGTGAGTTCCTTCACAAGATTATCTAGACTGGTATTATCCAATGCATTATCCATGTTAATGTTTTTCTTTTTTACACATATCCAATAGTCGATCTACTTTTTTGTATCCAGGATTGACTTTTTTTATCTCTTCGAGAATTTGGCTAGCGTCCTTAATTCTACCTAGTTCCATTAATATTTCAGCCTTGAGTACGGACATCTGTCCGAGGATGTTGAATTTGGGATTTGATAAATCTTTTTCTAGTGCACGATCTATCTCTTCAAGAGCCTCTTGGTATTTGTGCAGTTGCAGGTATGTGCGAGCAAGTCCTACTCCTGCGTTGACACTATCTGGATTATTCTTCAATTCCATTCTGTAAAAAAGTTCCGCTGTGTCATAATCTCCTAACTCATATGCATGAGTGGCGTGTGTGAAATATTTCTGAGGGGATCCAAGAAAATGTGCTGACGAATATAAGTGGTCAATTCTTTTTTGCAGTGAAACAATTTCTTCTTGAAAGGTGCTTGTCCTACTCTGGAGTGAGTTAATCTTTTCCGAATACCTTGAGGCTATCTCCCCCATTATTTTCCTTTCAATTGATAATTCCGCCTCTTCCTTCATTCGTAAAATCTCTTCTTTTGTTTTTTTTAGTTCATTTGCATGATCGTAGGCTTTAATAGCGAAAAAAATTGTTAAAAGTGTCACCATCACTATAAAAACTTGTACTGCTGAATTAAAAGTACTTATAATATTGTCATACGTATCAATTTTCTCTGCAATTACTTCTTTTTCTTTAATAAGGCTATCAAGAAGCGCTTTACTCTCTGCCAATACATTTTTCTCGTCTCCTAATTTCTTCTCGCCTGTATCTTGGTTTATTTTATCAGAGTTTTTTATATCGAGATTTTTTTGTGAGGAGTTTGCTTTCGATTGAGATACTGGATTTGTCAAAGTCGACAGAGCTCTTGATATTGTAAATACCACTGAAATTACGATGAGCAAAGTTAGTATTGAAATAATTAATTTGCGTTGCATAGTAACTCCTTTATTTTTTCAATCAAGACGCTTCCGTCTTTTCCTTTTAAGATATGGATTCCATTCAGGTTAGCAATCTTGTTCACTGTTTCATCATCTGAATATACAGTATAACAAAGCACTGGAATCTCAGTGTTTTTCCCCCTTATCTTTTCGAACACCGTAAGGCCTATTTTTTGATGAGTATCGCTATATTCAAAGTTTTCCCCAGGGGGGATAAGTATGTCAAGTACAACCAGTTTGTAGCCGTTCTCCTGAAATTTAGTTATAGCTTCGCTTGCGTTTTTGCAATAGTCGCATGAGAAACCAACACTCTCAATTTGATCGAGGTATGGCTCAAAAAACCATTCTTCGTCATCGATGATTAGTATGTCTTTGGTCACAATTTCCTCCTAAATTTTGGGGTAAAATAATTTCTAGCGCAAATAGATTTTCGTATTTAAAGGAATCCAATTTCACATTACCTCCATGTATCTCGACAATTTTTTTCACTAAATATAATCCAAGCCCCTTTCCTCCTCCTACCCCTATTTTTTGTGCCTGTTCCCCCCGATAGGCTCTAGAAAATAATGATTCTCTTTCTCGCTTTGCTATCGCCAATCCCCAATTGCTGAATGTTAAAATAACGTTGCCTTTTTTTTCTACTATTTCAATGTGTACATCTTCCTCGAATTTCAATATTTCGGGCTCAAACTTTTTTTTGACTTTGATACGAGCTTCTTTGTCAAGAGAGTATTTTATGATGTTATCCAGGATGCAAAAAATGGCTTGCTCAATTAATTCTTTGTCGATTTTCGCACTTATTTTTTTACTATGATCGTGTTTTACGTTGATCTGAATGCCCTTTTTTTCTATGAGTAACTGGTAATCGTCTATAATGTTTTTTATAAATCCCGCAAAATCTTCGAGAAATTTTTGGTCAGGTTGCCTATTCTTCGAATCTAGTTCCAGGATTGTTTGAAAATTTCGGGTGTATCGAGCAGCGATTTTGGCCAGACTACTGATCGCCTTGAGTTTTTGATCTACTTTCTCTTCTTTTAAAATACCCTTAATAATATTGTCACTATGTCCAATGATTGCGCTTAAAGGAGAGATCACTTGATGAAGGACATTGCGCATATCTTCCATTCTTTGGTGAATCGCGTTGAATGAAATCACAATACTGAAGATGTGGCTTTGGATACGTTCGAGAAGGTTGGATTCAATTTCGGAGAATGGTGGAGGGGAAGTCTGAGTAGGGTTGTCGATTGTTATTCTTTTGCATCGAAATAGTTTTATTATTCCCAGTTGTTCATTCCCCACAACTAGAACCGCAGAGAGCCAATGTTCGACCTGGATGCTTTTATATTTTTTCCCTTTCTTGTTTAAATTGTCCAATACCTTAGGTTTCAATTCATCTATAATCTTCTGTAATTTTTCCTGAGACGCTACCTTATTGATCCTCTCATTACCTCGTATACGGAAATTCTTGTTTTTTTCATATGATTGTACAGTCAGGATTTTTTTGTCTTCGAGCGAGTAGGAGAATTGTGGCACATCTTCGAAATTGGATCCCCTCAAGATCAAGCGTTTTTGTTCGGCGTCTTCCAGGTAAATTAGGCAAACCTCGCAATCGAACTCATCCGCCAATAGGGTTGAGATCTTGTTTAAAGCAATTTTACTGGATTCCGCGTCACTTTTATCTATTTCACTGATCTCCCAGTCAATCTTACTTTGAATTTCCAGGGCGATTTTTTCCTGAAAATTTTTCCATGCCATGCTGATTTGTTTGGAGAAGAAGCGCATGTATTCGAAAAATCTTTTTTCTTTAATGATGTATTCGTATTCTTTTGAATAAATAAACGTTATGATG
Organism: Candidatus Aminicenantota bacterium; assembly: GCA_024644125.1. GTDB lineage: Bacteria > Acidobacteriota > Aminicenantia > UBA2199 > UBA2199 > JAHELQ01. Next base: position 9,339 of record JAHELQ010000164.1, read on the forward strand.
CCTACCAGCGGAGATGAATTGTCTATATTATCCATTTCAGTGTAAAAAGGTAGGTCGAAATAGTCGTAATTTCCAGTTAGTTTTAAATCGAATATCTTATGAACCTCCGGCTTTTCTTTTGAATTATAATAAGCTAATACCTGATCATTGAATTGTTTTTCGGAAATTTCCAATTCCTTGCATTTATTCTTCTCTGGTACTTTATCTTCGAAAACCTGGTCGAGAATTTCGGTTTGATTGATAATGCGCATGAAATAGCCAGTAGTACTTTTAGGGTTAGGATCAGGGAGCTGCTCGCTTACATATTGCCATAGCAAGTGATGGGAAAAAATCGGCACTTTTTTGATTGTGCTCTCGACACTATCTATGAACGTGAGGCCCTTGGCTTTGAGTGAAGCTTGTGGACCATTCTCATTATTAAAAAATCGAGCGATTCTTTGGTGCATTTCATTGCAGGCTCCCATTAGAGAATCAACTTTCCTTTTTTCAAACGCTTGCCATTCCTGACTCAAGTTTTGGATGGCGGGATATATTATTTTCATATCATCTTTTATGAACCGCCGATAATCGCTATTCAAAAAAATGATATAACTACTTTTTACATCTGGGATCTTGATTATCGCGATATTCGATAGGCGTAGTTCTTTGAGTTTTTCGAATGTTCTTTTCGCTTTTTTTTCTTTTACAGTCCATGTATATGATGTATGCCACGACTTACTGATCATTTCATAATGAGTGTATCTTTCTATTTTAAATGGGGGCTCTTTACAATTGAAGTGAATGCCTAATATCTGTTTTTTCGGATCGAATTGTTTAGCAATATGCTTAAAAAATTTCTGGTCGTGGTCG
>JAHELQ010000165.1:0-7069 GCA_024644125.1 Candidatus Aminicenantota bacterium
AAATTTGACAATAATTAGCCGGAATATGTAGTTGAACGAAGCCCGGTTCGACTGCCGTTGCAAACAAATATGCAAAAATTTTAGTCCATCATATAATCCGCCTGTCCCCACCCCCACCCCCTCCCGGCCGTACGAGGTGACCCGAATGGTAAAGGGTGCTCAATTCAGGCGGTTGTTAAGAGGCGTGCCGCGACGAAGAGGCGGACGATTTTGTCTATCGGGGCTTCACCCTGGAGATCGGCGGTAAGGATAAAACCCGTAAAAAAGCGGAGTTTGTCTTCTAGGACGATACCGAGCTTCCTCTCAAACAGACTTTGCCGCTCTGGGCGCTGGGTTTCCGGTATTGATGGATAGGTGCGTTGAGTTTTATTTGTTGGCGGGGTATTATTGGTGTGAAACTAAATAATAAATGTGAAGGAGGACGAAATGTTGAAGAAATTGACTGGCGGAAGCGGTAGTAGGCGGATGCGGGAGTTCATCGAGCGGACCGCGTGGAATGCAGCTTGCGAGTTGATGTGCTGGGAAGAGTGTCATCCGGATCCGGGGCTTCAGTACCGGGTTGACGCTAAAATGGAAGTTTATTTCTAATTGGTTGGGGCGGGCAGTTTGTCTGGACTGCCCGCTGGTTTCTTTTATTATTCCACTTTGATGATCATAAGGGAGATGTCGTCCTGAAATTGTTCTTTTTGGGTGAATTTTTTAAGATGGGCGATGCAGGAGTCGAGGATTTCCCTGGGGGTGTCCAGGCGGTGTTGTTTGATGCAGGTGATGAGGTTTTGGGTTTGATATTCTTCCTGGGCCGGATTTTGGGCTTCAGTGACGCCGTCGGTGAAGAGGGCGATGATGTCTCCCGGTTCGATGGGTTGAGAGAAAAGTTGGAAGTCTTCGGTTTTGGGGAAACCAATTGGAGTGGGACCTTCGGAAAGTAGTAAGGAGCCTTCGCCGCGGATGAGAACCGGATATTCGTGACCGCAGTTGGTGTAGGTAATGGTGCGTTTCGCGGTGTTGACTATGGCGGTGAAGGATGTGACGTGGTGGTCGAGGCAGGGCTTTTGGCAGAAGAGATCGTGCAGGTGTTCTAGGGTTTCCAGGATGTCGCCGCTCTCTTTGAGCTTGTGTTTGAAGGTGGCGCTGAAGATCGCCATGATCTGCGCGGCGGCGATGCCGTGGCCGCTGATGTCGTTGACGGTGAAGAGGGTTTCGTCATTGTTCAATGGGATGATATCGTAATAGTCTCCACTTATTTTTGTCGATGGGATGCTCTTGAAGGCGACTTGAAGTTTTTCCAGGTCGATGGGATCCTGGGGTAGAAATCTTTCCTGAACTTTTTGGGCTAGTTTGAGTTCATTGTCGTAGCGTTGCTTTTCTATCATCTCCAGATGGTTTTCGTGGCGGCTGATGGCGATGGTGGTGAATGTGGAGAGTCCTTCGAGGAGAGGTTTGGCTTCGGGGGGGATGGGGATCGGGGTTTGGATTCTGAGGAATCCGAACTCTTTTTCGCTGGCTTTGAGGATGGTTTGGAACGCAAAGGGATTGGGGGAAATGGGGGCAGCCAGTTGGGGATCCCAGGGTAGGATGGTGTCGTGAACCAGGTCGTGGATTGTGTTGTCTTTTGTTATTCCGATGTAAAACGTGGAGAGGTTCACGAGGGTTTCCGTGAAGGTTTTGACGGTTTTGAAGATTTTTTCGGGTTCCAGGGAGGCGGCGATGTCGTTGCCTAGATTCAGGAGCTGTTGCTTCTGTTCTTTTTCTTCCTGGGTGATGTGAAAGAGCATGGCGTTGTGCAGCGGAATGGCGATGAGATGGGAGATGGATTGTAGAAGGGCGAGATGGTCCGGTTTGAAGCCGTCGTCTTTGTGGTTTACCGCTTCCAGGACGCCGATTAGTTGGCCGTCCGATTCCACCGGAACCGCGGCCAGAGAACGGGTGACGAAACGGGCTTCGCGGTCGATGCCGGCTGCGAAGCGGGGGTCGTTGGCCGGGTCGTTTGAGATGACGCTTTCGCGGTTGTCCGCTACCCAACCGACAATGCCTGTCCCTTTTTTTAGAATGATGGTTTTTAGCGTGTTTTCCATGTCGCCGGTGGCCACTTCAAAATGAAGCTCCTGTTTGCCGGCGTAATACAAAAACATCGAGACCTCCTCGCAGTCGAGGTAGTGTTTGATTTTGCCGGCGATTTGATTTAATAGTGCCGGTAGTTTGGTCTCGACGTAGATGTCGATGAATTCTTGCTTGAATGATTGAGTTTGGCTTTTGAGCCAATCTGGTCGCTCGTCGTTGCGATGCATATGATTCCTCCTGATTAAGTCCCTTTGGGTGTGGCGCTGATTACACTATAATGAATCGAGGGAAAGATGTCAACTGTTTTTATGGAATATGGAGCTCTGCCGGAAAGGGGGAGATGGGGATGATTGTTGGAGAGGGGAGCGAGAATTTGGCGATGGTCTGAGCGAGGTAACGTTCGCGAATGGAGAGGACGAGGTCGAGGCCGGACTCGATCAAGCGGGGAAGGATGGGGGCGAAGCCGTGGTCGTTTAACTCCAGAAGGCCAATCTCGTCCAGGTAGATGGGTTGGATTCGGTTTTGGATAAGTAGAGCCAGTAGGGATTCCGATTGAGTGAAGGCCGCGGGGAAGAATTCGAAATCGCCGAGGCGGTAGGGGGAGGCGGGTGCGAACCTGGAATGCCTGATGCGACTGCGGCGGGCCAGCGGGTAGGATGTCTGGCTGGAGAGATGAAGCAGGTGATAACCTGATGTTTGGTTGCCGCCCGGGTAGATTTGTTTGATGGAAACGAAGCCGTCTCCGGATTGGTTGGCTGCGAACATGGATAATAGGCGGGAGGTTTTTCCGCAATGGCGGGGGCCGGTGATGATCTGGATCATCATTCGAGTCGATTAAAAGTTCTCGACCATCCGGTAGGCCGCCCAATTTCCCATCAACATGACGCCGTCGCGTTCCCAGGTGAAGGTGCCGCTCATGATGTCTTTTTCGGTGAATCCACCTTTGTAACTCTCTACGACGGTTTTTTCAGCGAGGATTCCTTCGGGGAACTGGGCGCCGAAGCGCACATCGTCATTGTAGTTGAAGATGTAGGTGCCTACCACGAAGTCGTTCCAGACAACGACGCCGCTGTCCCTACTGCCGGACATCAGGAAGGTGATGGAATCGTTGACAGTCCCGTACGAGCGGAAAATTTGCCAGGTGCCTTCGGGATTGTAGGCTTTGAGCATTTTGCATCCGGATGCCGAGACCAGGATGAGGACGATGCCGATGATTGTTATTTTTAGCTTCATATTTCTCACCATGTTGTCGTTTTTTTTATAGTATTATTATAACATTAATAGGGATATAAAACACACCCGGCGGCTATTATCGGGAATTGGAAAAACATTGTACCTGGGCCGTCAAATCAGGGGGGTACGCATGAATGTCGGAGGAAAGGTGGCGTTGGTGACAGGGGCCAGCAAAGGGATCGGGAAAGAGGTGACGCGGGCGTTGTGCCGCGAAGGAGCGCGGGTGGCTATCTCGGCCCGTAGCGGAAATCTACTGGATAATCTGGCTCACGAACTGCGTCCCGGCGGAGCTGACGTGTGGCCATTTGCAGGCGATATGAGCAAGGAGAAGGAGATTCACGAATTTGTCCGGGGTGCCGCAAATCACTTCGGTAGTATCGATATAGTGGTGAACAACTCGGGCGTGGGGTATTTCGCGCCGGTGGGGGAGTTGACTCTGGAACAATGGGACGGGATGTTTGATTTGAATGTGCGAAGCGTGTTCATCCTGACCCGGGAAGCGTTGCCTCATTTACGTAAAGCCGGCGAATCAGCGGTGGTGAATGTGGTGTCGTTGGCGGGGAAGAACGCGTTTGTGGGCGGCGCCGGGTATGCTGCCAGCAAGCACGCGGTGTTGGCGTTCAGTCGCTGTCTGATGCTGGAGGAGCGGAAAAACGGTATGCGGGTGTTGGCCATTTGTCCTGGCTCGGTGGACACCAATTTTTTTGACGGACGGGAGGAGCGGTCGCATCCAAATCTAATCCAGGCGTTAAAGCCCGCGGACGTGGCGTCCACCATCATCCACATGCTGAGAATGCCGCAGCGGGCGATGATCAGCGAGGTGGATATCCGGCCTTCCAATCCCGCGTAAGGGAAGGTTGACTGCCGGACATGTACTAAAAAGGTGACATTCGTTGGTTAAATCATTGGCATTGGGATTGCTTGCTCTTTATAGTCAAAGATAAGGAGCGAACGATGAAAAAGATTAGTGTGTTTATGTTGGTGTTCGTTATGGCGTTCAGCCTGATGGCGAAAAAGAATAATACCAATTTGAGATATAGGGAGGCCATCGACGGCATCGTGTTGGATCTCGAGGATGTGACCCGGATCGTCAAAAATAGTGGGAATGTGGCCCGGTTGAAAGGTGGGATGTACGAATTTGGATTGGTGATGGAGGGAACTCCTGTGTTCCACCTGGGGAATCTTCACGTCGAGACGGATGCGCTGGCCAAATCCAGGCCGCGAATGGTTCGCAATTTAGAATGGAACAATACGTTTGCTATCGCCGAAGATCGTTATATGAGGGTTCCCTCTATGCCGGACTTTGAATGGGGTAGTTATCCCCTGCGCAGTCTCGCGCCGTACAAAATTGTGTTTTATGACGGCAAAAGTTCCCATATTCACATGGTGTTGGAGATCGAAGGGGTCCTCAAAAGGGATATTTCGATTGTCGCGAGTTTGTGAGACCATAGAGGGCGACAGGATTTAGATAGATCTTCCGGCGCCGGGGATGGTGAGTGCTCTCCGGCGCCGGATTTTTTTCAGGCGGGATGGAACCCGGAAGCCGGGGATTTCGTTATTGTGATATGAGATTATGTACAGGAGGAGACGAGTATGACAGACGAAAAAAAAACACGGAAGCAAGAATTCAAAGTCAGTGGAGGCGAAATCATTGATAAAGTGAAGGAGCTTATCCACGAAGGCAACATCCGCCGCATTACCATCAAGAACGAATCGGGCGAGACATTGATTGAGATCCCCTTGACTCTCGGTCTGGTGGGCGCCGCCTTCGTACCGGTGCTGGCGGCTATCGGAGCCATCGCCGCATTGGTGGCAAAAATGACCATTGTGGTGGAGAAGATCGAAGACTAGATAGTACGCGATCCCCGCTTCAATAGATCTTTGAGTGTGATGGACCGATGCACCCGATGGTGCGAATATTGATTCTTTGCGAGGCCTGAAGCCGTAATCATAGTCAGGAACAATTGTTTCTGACTATGGGTAATCCTTGAGAATGTTTCCAGTTTGTTTTGCGACTCGATTGTATATTATTTATTTTCCATAAATACCGGCTCGATGCAATAGGGGGAGGGTGTGGGTAAGGAAACCGTGGTATAATTGGCGGGTGGAGGTAGCTGATGAAGTATGTAGGAGCGCATGTGAGCGCGGCTGGAGGAGTGGAGAACGCTCCTGTCAACGCGGAAAAAATCGGGGCAAAAGCCTTCGCGCTGTTTACCCGGAATCAGAAACAATGGCATTCAAAGCCGCTGACCGATGAGAATGTCGTAAAATTTATGGAGAATTGCAGAAAGCATGGTTATTCGCCGGAGCATATTCTTCCTCATGATAGTTATCTTATCAATTTAGGCAATCCGGACCCCGTCGGATTGGAGATGTCGCGGAAGGCGTTTTTGGATGAGATGAAACGGTGCCGGCAATTGGGTTTGAAATATTTGAATTTTCATCCCGGCAGCCACAAGAAACTGATTTCTGAGGAAGAATGTATGGATGTGATCGCCCGGTCGGTGAATCTCGTGTTGGCAGAGACCGAAGGAGTGACGGCGGTGATCGAGAACACCTCGGGGCAGGGAGGGCATGTTGGGTACACATTCGAGCATTTGCGCTACATTATTGACCGGATTGAAGACGAATCCCGCATCGGCGTGTGCCTGGACACCTGCCATACCTTTAGCTCGGGGTATGATATCCGGACTCAGGAAGCTTACGAAGGCACAATGGCGGAATTCGAACGGATTGTCGGCTTCCGGTATTTGAAAGGGATGCATTTGAACGATTCCAAAGCGACGTTTGGCAGCCGTCTGGACCGCCATCACAGTTTGGGGATGGGGGGGTTGGGCTGGGAGACATTTCGTCTGATCATGAACGACCCCCGGTTGGACACTATCCCGTTGATCCTGGAAACCATCGACGACACGCTCTGGGCCGATGAGATCCGGCGATTGTACGCCCTTTGAGCGGATATTGACATTGAATTGTCAAATTGTTAGTATGATGATGTGTTTGTATTTAATTGAAAAGAGGGAGAAAGAGATATGAAAACCGATATCGAAATCGCAAGGGAAGTATCCCTGGAAAGGATCGAAACCATCCGCGAGCGGTTGGGCATTGGGGATGAGGAATTCTGGCCGTTCGGCCGGTATAAAGGCAAGGTGTCGTTGCGGGTGTTGGATCAACTGAAGGACCGTCCAGACGGTAAGTTGATCGTGGTGACGGCCATCACGCCGACAAAATTCGGTGAAGGCAAGACCACCACATCTATCGGCCTGTCAATGGGTATTAATAAATTGGGGAAGCGCTCCATTGTCACATTGCGGGAACCTTCGTTGGGGCCTGTGTTCGGTGTGAAGGGCGGCGCCGCCGGTGGAGGTTATTCGCAGGTAGTGCCCATGGAAGACATCAATCTTCATTTCACCGGGGATATCCATGCCATCACCACCGCCAACAACCTGTTGAGCGCCGTTATCGGCAATCATATGCACTTTTCCAACGAGTTGCGTCTGGATACCCGGAAGATTTTGTGGCCGAGAGCTATGGACATGAACGACCGTAACCTTCGCAATGTGGTGGTGGGATTGGGCGGTGAGAAAGACGGCTATACCCGGGAAGACAATTTTATAATATCCGCCGCTTCCGAAATTATGGCGATTCTCACGCTGTCCCGCAACATCGCCGATTTGAAGGAGAGGATCTGTAAGATATTGGTGGGTTTCAGTCGCTTCGACAAACCGGTTTACGGCGGTGATTTCAAGATCTGCGGGGCGTTGGCCACATTGTT
>JAHELQ010000165.1:7079-10178 GCA_024644125.1 Candidatus Aminicenantota bacterium
GCCATCAAGCCCAATCTGGTGCAAACCATCGAGCACACGCCGGCGTTCATTCATGGCGGGCCGTTCGCGAATATTTCATTTGGTACCAATAGCATCGTGGCAACGAAGATGGCTCTCAAGATGAGCGATTATGTGGTGACCGAATGCGGCTTCGGTTCCGATTTGGGCTTCGAAAAATTTGTGGATCTGGTGTCCCGGGTGGGCGAGTACAAGATTCACGCGGCGGTAATCGTCGCCACTGTGCGGGCGTTGCGCCACCAGGGAGAGAAAGATGGTATGGAAGGTTTGCGCGAGGGGCTTGCCAATCTTGGCAAACATATCGACAATGTGAGGTTGTTTGGATTGAAACCGGTGGTGGCAGTCAATGTATTTCCCGACGACAAACCGGAAGAGATTCAATTGATCAAGGCGTACAGCGAAGAAAAAGGAGCGTCGGCGGAGATCAGCCGGGCGTTTGCCCTGGGCGGCGAAGGGGCGGTGGAATTGGCGCGAAAAGTGGTGGACGCGGCCGACAACTCCGATGGAAACTTCGTAAGGGTGTACGATCTTGAAGATACTGTGGCGAAAAAAATCGAGAAAGTTGCCATCAACGTATATGGCGCCGACGGTGTTATTTTTTCCTGGGACGCCAAACGGAAGTTAAAATTGATCAAAAAAATGGAGCTGGATCATATGCCGGTTTGTATCGCCAAGACCCCGCTTTCGTTTTCAGATAACAAGACAAAAATGAATGTTCCCACTGGTTGGCGTTTGAATGTGAATGATATCAATATCGCCGGCGGGGCCGGGTATGTGATTCCAATTTGCGGCGATATCATGCTGATGCCCGGATTGCCGAAAGTTCCTTCCGCAGAGCAGATCGACATCAATGCCAGCGGCGATGTGGTGACCGGTTTGTTCTAGTTCGCGTCAGGAATTTTCCGCGACACGGCGGATGGCGCGGATTCTCTCCAGAACCGGCGGATGGCTGTAGGTCAGGAAGACCTTCCATGGATGGGGGGTCAGGTTGCTGAGGTTGTCAACGCTGAGTTTTTTAAGGGCATATGAGAGCGACTCCCCTTCGCCCAGGGTTTCGACGGCGAAACGGTCCGCTTCATATTCGTATTTGCGGGAGAACCAATTCATGGCGATCGAGATTAGTAGGGAAATCGGAGTATAGAGAAATCCAAAGAAGATCAGGCTGGCATATACTGATATATCATTCATTTTAAACGCGTCGAACAACGCTCGGTTATTGATGAAGAGGGAGAGAATATAGAGCGTGATTCCGGTTTCGATCACAGATACGGCCGCTTGTTTCAGGATGTGTTTGAGTCTGTAATGGCCGATTTCGTGAGCCAGGATCGCCAGGAGTTCCGCGCTTGAATGATTGTTGATGAGGGTGTCGAACAACACAATGCGGCGGGATTTGCCGAATCCGGTGAAAAAAGCGTTGGAACGGGTGGAGCGGCGCGAGCCATCCATCGTGAAGACACCCCGCATGGTGAATTTGTGATTCCGTGCATAGTTTTCGATTTTATCTTTGAGATCTCCCTCTTCCAGCGGCGTGTATTTGTTGAACAGCGGGAAGATGAGGATTGGGGCGAGAAACATCATAAATATCTGGAACACGGTGAAAATTCCCCATATGTACAGCGGCGCCAATGGCCCGACTTCGCGAAAGAACCATAATGTGACGGCCAGGACCGGAGTTCCCAGGAGGAAGAGTAACATCAAACTTTTAAAAATATCCAGGATGAAGGTTTTTGCAGAGGTGCGGTTGAAGCCGTATTTCTCTTCAATGACAAAGATGTCGTAGATCTGAAAGGGAAGATTGAGTAGTCCGGCCAACAGGGCCAGGCTGAAGATGTAGATGATACCGGTGACAATGGGTCCGTAGTGCAGGGTCCGAACCCATTGGTCCACGAGATTGAATCCTCCGCATAATATAAACGCCGCGGTGACTATGATCTGTATGGTGCTCTGGATCAAATCGGATGTTGTGTTTTCCCGGGAATATTCCTGGGATTTTGTATATTTTTTTTGATCATAAAATCCGATGAACTCCGCAGGGAGATTCGGGGTGAGATGCTTGAGATTCAGCCGCTCGATGATGACAGTCAATAAATGCGAACCCAGTAAAATCGCCAGTATCACAACCAAATAGACATTCATGATGTGTTGCCCCTGGAGGAATCTGTAATCATTGGCGAACGGCGGTCCAGGTACCTGATGCCTGTCCGTTCTGGTATTGGCCGCTAAATTTGCCGTTCATGAAATCGTAGTCTTCGAAGGAACCGGTGTAAACTTCTGTGCCGACTTTTCCGAGGTCGAGATTCGAGCCGTATGTCAGCGAGAAGTTCAGCGTACTGTCGCCGTATGTGTAGTTCCCCATGAAATATTCGTTCCATCCGACAATTCCTTCTTTCCGGGTTCCGTCGAATGTCAGGACAATTGTTGTTGTCGTCTCTCCGGAGGTCAGGGTGAATGTCCAGGTGCCGGCAATATCGTAATACGTAATACCGCAGGCGGAATAGCTGAATAGTCCGATCCCCGTCACTATTATTAAAATTGAAAGCGCGAGTCGTTTCATAGTCATTCTCCGTTTATCGTCACTATAGTGGATTTATTTTTAAAAAGCAAGTTTATCCGGTTATTTTTTACTTGAGGGTGGAATTGTAAAAATGCTATAATACTAATTCAAGTGACGGTCGGTACCAGAGATTACATTGAGTGCCGGTCCCCGCCTGTCAGGTGAATCTATGGAAACTGAGCAACAGGTTTTGATGTTAGCCGGGAAATACCGTGATTGGACCGCGGAAAATTTGTCCCGGCTAATCAAGATTAAGTCCTTTAGTTGTTGTGAAAAAGATGTGATGGATGAACTGAAGCAACAGATGGCGGAAGCTGGATTCGACGAGATCATGGCTGATCCTCTGGGAAATGTGATCGGCAGGATCGGCGAAGGGAAACGGTTGCTGGTCATCGATGCGCATCTCGACATCAGGGAGCCCGGCGTTCTGGAAAAATGGGAGACCGATCCTTACTCCGGTTTGATTGACCGGGACTTTGTCTATGGCAGGGGAAGTGTCAACCAAAAAGCCGGAGCGGCGTCTTTTG
>JAHELQ010000679.1 GCA_024644125.1 Candidatus Aminicenantota bacterium
TGCCGGGATTGAAGACAGGCGCCGCCACCAGCGCCTCAGGCGCATTACAAAAGCGGGCGATAACAATACTCAGGACCGAGAGCAGCAGAGTGAACAAAGCCAGATGGTTTTCCCGGCACCGGGAGAAGATTTTTTCGCTCAGCTCCCTATCCCATTTAAAAAGGAATTCACCGCTACTATCGAACGGAGCTTCGGGGACATCTTCCGGCAGGCGGCATTCCCGCAATTCTCCGGCCAGTGCTTTTATCCAGTAATTCTTAGCGTCCTGGAATTCGTTGATTTCGTTTATCAACCGGTTTTTTATCATACGTCCTCCTCTTGTCTCAACATCTACTTACCGGCTCCGGGACAAATCATGAAAGGGTAAATTGGCAGCGGTGACGATTCGCTTGAACTCACGTTTCCCCTCCTGGCCCACAAAAAAATCTTCTCTATCGGAATATCCTGTAACTGGCAAACCCAACCGCAGGCGGATCCTGTCAAAATCGACGGCCACTTCCCGGTTACGCTCCAGCACCCGCCCATAGGTGAACTTGTCGATAAAATCACAAATATAGTAATAATTGTAACGCACACGGAAATGCCGGTACTCTCCCAAAGCCAGCATGTTGTGCCCGTATGCGTGCATCCAGGGAATCTTGGGCATCATATAGTAATCCAGATCTTTTGAGGTACGCATCAGCCGGTAGGCTGCGCTGTGAAGCATATCTCCCGCGATATCCTCTTCTTCCAGCAAACTATTGACGCACGAGTAGTCGGGGAATCGCAACGTCATTTCTTCCGCCAACCGCATCATGGCCCGCCGCAAATCAGGCGATTTTTGAATATGGTAGTTGTAATGCAGGGTGATAGAAGCCGGCCGTATATTTCCCATCAACAATTCCAGATCATCGCGTGCGCTATCGAGATCTTTCTCCCGCCCGGTATCCAGAAACAAGATTAGGTCCAGATTGACAATTATCCCGCGACCCTCGATCGAGTGGCAAATTTCCATCAAACGCCCAGGAGAAACGGCGGGCCGGTTTTGAGCCTCCAAAACACGACGGGACAGGGTTTGTACTCCAAGGGAGATATAGCTGAATCCATGAGACGAGAAGAGATCGATATGCCCGTCATCGATGGTATCGGGCGACGCTTCGCAGGCCTTGAAGGAAATGCTCTCGAAATTGGGAATTTGTTCGAAGATCCTTTCGAGAGTTAGGGCGGCAGCAATAGTAGGAGTGCCTCCGCCAAAATAAATTTGATCGAAGTCCACCGTTTCGAGAATATCACGTATTTGACATATTTGAGCAGGTAATTGCCTGAGATAAAATTCATCCAATTCGCCGTCATCGTATGGCTCCTTTGAGCCATACACGCAATAGAAGCATTTCTGCCTGCAAAAAGGTGTATGAACATAGAGCACATTCTTCCAGGAATTAGGAATGGAAAACAATTGCCGGTACAAGCGCGCCTCGTTTTGGTTCATTTTTGCGCCGCCTAAAAATCAAAATCCATCGACACCTGCCGTTGCGCCGCCAGGATGTCTTCAGTCAGGATCTTCCGCTGTTCTTGAGATATTAATTGAATATCTGCGATTTTGATCTCCGGTTGCCGCAGTACCGAATCAAGGATAGTCATGAAATAGCTGATGAAGGACTCGATGGTTTCTTGCCGGAACAACGCGGTGGAGTACTGCACCATAAAGTGGAGCCTGTCCCCTTTATCGAAGGCTTCTAGATTGATGTCGTTCAATGCTGTCTTACGTAAGGCTTTGAGGGACATGATCTCCATTCCTGAGACAGAGGCGTCCAGAAGCCTGGCCTGGCGGGCCTCGAAATTCTGAAACGTGAAGCCGACGCTCGTCACTGGATGGCGGTCGCTGCGGCGGGCTCCCAATCGCTCCACCAATTTTTCGAAGGGATAATCGCTATACTGGAATGCCTGCAGGGCGTTTTGACGCACGTGATCCAGGAATTGAACGAAGGTCAACTCTCCCCGCGGAGCGTTGCGCATGGCCAGAAGGTTGACGAATACGCCCACAACCGGCTGCGTGTCCGGATGGGTTCTGCCGCTGAAAACAGTTCCGACGATGACATCTTCGATTCCTCCGAGTCGCGACAACATAATGTTGTATACCGCCAGGATCAACATGTAGAGAGAGGCCCTCCTCTGTAGGGCATACTCCCGCATGGCATTTGTGGCCCTGGGATCCAAAAAAAATTCACATTGAGCCCCCTCATGCCCCATCACGGCAGGCCTGGGAAAATCTGTGGGCAATTCCAGGAGCGGGAGCTCTTCGTCCTGGGCGAATACGCCATGCCAATAGGCTATCCCAGGCGAACGACCTTCGTTGCCTTCGATTTTTTGCTTCCAGAGTACAAAATCCTTGTATTGCACCCGGAGCGGCGGCAAAACCTCTTCCCTGAAGAGGCGGATAAAATCATCCACCAACACGGAAATCGAAACTCCGTCGCCGACAATATGGTGAATGTCGTAAATCAAGAGATGCTTGCCGTCTTCCAATGGCGCCACACCCGCTCTGAACAAAGGCGCCGAGCTCAGATCGAAGGGGCGGATAAATTGTTTGAGAATGGTATCGACTATGCCATCTCCCTCATCCAGAGATTCAATGGCAAATGGAACATCACGGTGCACAACCTGTACCGGTCGCCCTCCGGAAAGATGGAAAGATGTTCTCAATCCCTCGTGACGCAGGATCAGTAGTTTTATCACCCGCTCCAGTTTGTCCAGCTTTACCGGAACATGTATG
>JAHELQ010000680.1 GCA_024644125.1 Candidatus Aminicenantota bacterium
TTCTACTGAAATTCCATCAGATACCGGTTGCTCCGTTTCCAGTGATTTAAAAACCAGTCTAGAATGTTCCCGTGCGATTGACCGGGTAAAACCGCCGACCGCCGCGTACTGAGGCGGAGAGGAACCGGAGATGAGGGGCGACATGTATAAAATATGGGTTTTTTTCCGATTTTTTTGCTCCGTCAATGCTTTGACCAGATAAAAAACGGAATAGATCCCCTTTTCCATTGATTCGGCGAAAGAATTCTCCATATCTTCCGGCAACGCCCCGCACCAGTTGTGAATGATTCCCACTGGAGCCGATCCGCCGCCTTGCAAAGTAGTCATCAATTTTTTATAATCATCGCCGTCCGCCGGATTTATACTGTAGAGATTCTCATTGATATGTTTAAAGGCCGCCGCGGGAAGGACTGTAATAACTTTCGCCGAAGGGATTTTACGGTTTTCGAAGATATTCCTTACCCCGTCGCTCAATTCTTGATTGGCATCAAACACAATCACAGGGCCGTCAAAGAAATTTTTCGCACCGTCGAACGCGCCCGGAATTCCAATTTGCCGCCAAACCGGCCTCATATAAGATAAATCATGTTCCTGCACCGCTCTCACCGAAAAGTTCTTCATCCGGATTCGCAATTTTCCGGTCGCATCCAGTAGTTGAATATTAAACGTCATGACACCGGCGGAACCCTTGTTTGTCATCGCGGCACGGGTGGCATAGGCGTAGCATGTCCTGGGAAGAGGCTCGCGATTGAAAAATTCGATCTCTCCCAACACAAAAGGCAGGTAATTGGTTCCTTCAAATCTGGAGGCGTCGCCCAGGGCAAGACCCAATGTGGATTGCAGGAGACCGTCCATGAAGGAGGGATGCATAACAAAATCGGACAAGGAACGCGACAATGCATCGGTCAATTCAAGTTTCGCCAATGATTCATTTTCGCAATAGCGCAGTTCTTTAATGGTCTGAAAACCATCGCCGTATGTAACTCCCCCCAGCCGGAACATCCGGTATATTTCGGTTGGTTCCAATGCCGCGGCGCACCTGGACTTAATCTGACCAATATCCAACAACACCCCCTCAGATTGTCGCCGATCGTTATCCCCGGATTCAAACGCAAGGCTTCCCTGAGAGTGTTCGACCGGCGTTCCGTTTTCGCCGGCTGTACAAATTCGGAATTCCACTTTGCCATTGTTATTCAAAAGATTGATGAGAATATCTTTCGGTTTATCTCCAATGGCAATGGGTTGGGCGAAAATAATATTTTTCAGCCTGGAGACTTTCCGGCCGGCGGCCAATTCCCCCGCGGCCCTGGCCATTTCAGCATAGGCAACTGCGGGGAATATTTTTTTCCCCTCTATGACATGATCGGTAATAAAAAACTCGTCTCCTTTTAGACGTAATCTGAATTTTGATTCGAAAAATGTCGATTCGTTGGCGTCGATAAACGGATGAATCCTGTCATTGCTTTTTCTCGCCTGTACCCAGAAGGATTCCCTGGCGAAAGGATAGGTGGGGAGGGATATTCTGCGGACATTTATCTCGGAAAACAATTCCCGCCAATCAAGATTCGCCCCGCTCACATACAATTCTGCCAGTCGAGACAATTTCGCCTTATAGGCATCGCATTCCCATTTTTTATAATTTTTTAGTTCACCAATCAATCGGCGTCCCTCATCGGAGTTGAGGGCATGGTCATTTCCCGAATCAAAACCAGAGTTCGAAAGCGCGTCGTCTATTTTTGTTGAAAGTTCAACCACACTCCTGACCACAAATGCGCGACGAACCGCATAATGACTTCTTCCTGCCAGCAGAGTGAAACTTACATCTGCGAACGAAACATCCGCCCCCCTATGTTTCAGCCAGGCTTTCATATCCAGGAGCTTTTCATCGAGGGCGGCGGGCGTTTTCGCAGAGAATGCCGCTATATAGAATGGGAGAGCGCGAGCTTCGCTTGCAGATTGCGTAGGAGGCGGAGGTTCCTGGATCACCAAATGGCAATTGGTTCCACTCAAACCGAACGCGCTCACAGTGGCCCGTCTGGGAGAACCTTCAAGCGTTTCCCAATCCTTTAGTTCCGTGTTGACAAAGAATGGAGTTTCAGAAAAATCGATATGCTCGTTGGCTTTGGTGAAATGAAGAGACGGAGGGATTTGCCTGTTGGTCAACGATAACAGTACTTTTATCACACTGGCGACGCCGGCGGCGGACGCCAGATGACCAATATTGGTTTTTACAGAACCGATCGCGCAGAATTGATTCTTCCGGGTGTACTCCCTGAACGCGGCGGTCAAAGCCGTCATTTCGATGGGATCCCCCAATTTTGTCCCGGTGCCGTGAGCCTCCACATAGCCAATGGATTCGGGATGAATATTGTATTTCCGGTAGACCTCCAATTCCAGGCTTTTCTGTGATTCCGCGCTTGGGGCGGTTATCCCGTTGGTGGTACCGTCCTGGTTGAGGGCGGATCCTTTGATGACGCCATATATATGGTCGCGATCCCTCAGGGCGTTCTCCAGGGTTTTCATCAATATGACGCCCACGCCTTCTCCCGGCACATATCCATCCGCGCCATTATCGAACGTGCGGCACCTACCGCTGGGAGAGAGAGCGCCAGTCTTGCTGGTCAGGAGATACCGCTCGTGGATCATACAGAGTATCACACCGCCTGCCAGCATCATTTCCGTTTCGCCGTCTTGCAAACTTTTATATGCCTGGTGAATGGCCACCAGTGAAGAGGAGCACGCAGTAT
>JAHELQ010000681.1 GCA_024644125.1 Candidatus Aminicenantota bacterium
GCCCTCGATCGGAGCCATTTGCAGGGAAAAACGCAGCATGGCGAAATAACCTCCCAGGAAATCGTCCGGAAGCGGAGGATCGAGATAGGGTCGCAGGTTGGCGATGCTGAAATGCCGCAACGGAATGGGTTGAGAATCGTAGATGTGTTTATGAATCGCCATCATCATGGCGGCGGCAAAGAGGCTGTTCAGCGTGACCCGCCGTTTGCGGGCCGCCCGCGCCAACGCATCGCTCTCTTCTTTTGGGATGCGCAGGGGCAAAATCTTGCAGTGTCCTGAAGTGTGGATCGGAGCCTTGCGACTACCGCGACTGCGCATGCGGAAGAGCGCTTCGTCCCCAATTTGGCGCGCCATGTACGAAGCGTTTTTCGCGGCCAATCGAAATCCCCTGAATGCCGCCGGGAAATAGTCTTCCGCCGATTTCAACGGGGGATATGGTTGCACCGCCTCATCGACAAATAAATTGACATCCTTCCGTCCCAGCAATGCCAGCAATTCCTTGACGATATTCCCGGCTGACGGCGCATCCACAATCGCGTGATGGAATGTCAGAATCACGTAATCCCCATCATCCCCATCTTCGCAACGCCAGAGGATTGCCCGCAGCAATGGTTCTTCCGCCTGCGTGAAGGGAAGATCGAGCTCCCGCTCGACGACATCTTGCCACGATTGCCCACCGCCTGAGAAGAGAACTTCGAGAGAGAGCTCTCTCTCATCACCCTCTTTAAAGTAGAATCGGCTCCCCCGCTTCACGATCCGCGCTCGCAGCAATGGATGCCGCTTTCGCAACACCAGGAGCGCGGCCTTCAACAACTCTGTCTCTGGCGCCCTTTCCATTCCGACGACAATCACTGCGTTAAACGCGAACTGCTCATTGGTAACAGCTTGAGCCGTTTCAAAACTACCCAGTTTCCTGAACACTCAAACACCCCCGCCATTAATCATAATAAATTCCCCCTCCCATGTCAACGCGAAAAAACCATCTATCTCTTCTTAGAGAAACGATAGGGAAAGTCTAAATTACCGAAGAGAGATCTTCACTTTGGAAGCCTGCGATGTTTTTCCGCTCGGTATCGAATCCGCCCCCTACCAATTTTATAGTCTTTCCAGAGGAAATAAATTTTTCGGCGTGAATCCCGACTGGCAATTTTTTCATGGTTTTATTATAGTAGAAAAAAACCTAATGATCAATGGAGTGCTCCGCCGTTGGGGAAGAATAATTGGAGAAGGTGGAGATATTTGAGAGGAAGGAGGATTAGAGGAGGGTTGGCACGACTGGGCGGCTTGATTCGACTGCCGAAAAAAAATCGAAGTATTGGCGTTTCATCCGGTGCCAGGAAAAGTCGCGGGCCATCCCCCGCCTCATCATGCGTCGCCAGAACTGGGGATGGAGGCGATAAACCGATACTGCTTGCTCGATTGTTTGCAGCAACGACTCCCGATTGAATTCCGGGATATGGAAACCAGTGGCAATGTCTGGATTGTCGTTATAACAATCAACCGTGTCTTTCATCCCCCCAACCGGCCGGACAACCGGGATTGTTCCAAACGCCATCGCGTAGATCTGGATCAACCCGCAAGGTTCAAACAGAGAGGGCGCCAGGAGGATATCCGCCGCCGCCAACAATTGATGGGCCGTCTCTTCCGAATAGCCGGGCAGGTAGATGAAACGATCGACGAATCGTTCAGCCAATGTCGAGAGCCGTTGGTGGATCACGCTATTCATGCCGCCGGCGGGGTTGCCGTGGATGATGAAACGGATCCCCGTATCAAGGAAACGGCGCATATGCTCGACGATGGCATCCTCGTCTTCTACATAATCGGCGAAGAGGCCGATGCCCTTTTGCACAGTCAGACGGCAGAGCATCAGCACCAGAGGTTCGCCGGGGCGGCGGCAACCGTTGCTGGAATGGCGCGATAGAAGTTCGAGTTTGAGTTCTTGTTTCTTGTGGAGCGAGTCCTCGTCGTAATTGACCGAGAGGAACGGATTGTCCCGCGGCTGCCAGAGGGAGGAATCGCTACCGTTCAAAAACGAGTGTACATCGTGCTTGCAGAGAGATAGATAATCGAGGCCCAGATGGGGAGCGTCGTGGGCCATCAATTCGCGGGCATAGGTATGGCTGACGGCTGCGGCGTAATCGCTGTTTTTTAATGCCAGGGCCAATAAGGTGGCGTGGCCGAAAAGGGCGAGTACAGCTTCGATTTCCCGATTGCATTGGGGTTCGAGATAGCGGCAAATATCATGGTACAGGGGTCCCTGAAAATCGTAGTTATGGATCATAAAAACCCTTGTGAAGGGATTTTCCGCGTGCAACTCCTGCAATGATTCAGGAAAGGCGAATACGCCTCCGGTTTGCCAATCGTGGCAGAATAAATAATCGGGAAAATGGCGGTGATGGTGAATTACCTCCAGGGCGGCCCTGGCGAAATAAAAGAAGGGAACGATCGCCGAAGGAGCGGCATAGGGCTTGAATCCATCGTTGTCTTCCAGTTCGTTGAGAACGCAGGAATCCGAGAGACGGATAAAATAATACAGAATTCCATGTCGCTCCAATTGGAAAGCGGAAAAACCGTAGGGCACCCCTTTGAAGTGAATGACGAATCGTTCTTCGATGGCTTCTTCGCAAAATTTCATCTTACCGTCGTAATACAGGCTCACCACAATATTGCTGGTACCTGGTTGTTGCAAGTAGACTGGAAGCGCCCCTGCAACGTCGCCCAGTCCTCCCCTCTTGTAAA
>JAHELQ010000166.1 GCA_024644125.1 Candidatus Aminicenantota bacterium
CAGTTTTATCACCTGCTCGCCGTTGCTGTTGAACGAACTCAATGGCATCGCAGCCTTCGGCGGCAGGGAATTGCTGCGAACAATGCGGATCTTTATCAGCGGTGGTGATGTGTTGCGCAAAGAGTATGTGCGGGAACTTATGACCATCGGTGTAGTGTACAACACCTACGGCCCAACCGAAACCACAGTGTGTGCCACATATCAGCGGTGCGACGAGGAACTGGATGAGAATGTGCCCATCGGATCTCCCATTCGTCATTACCGGGTGGCAATCGTGGATAGCCGGATGAATCTGTTGCCGGTGGGGCTTCCGGGTGAGATTTGTATCGGAGGGCCCGCTCTTGCGGAGGGTTATTTGAACCGGCCGGAACTCACGGCGGAGAAGTTTGTACATGTCGATATCCTGGGTTTTGGAGAGACCGAACTCTATCGCAGCGGCGACCGGGGCGTGATTGGACCCGGCGGGGTGGTTCATTTCCTGGGGCGTATCGACCGGCAAGTGAAAATCCGAGGTTACCGGATCGAATTGGCTGAAATCGAACACCGCCTGCTACGGCACCCGGCAGTCCGTGACGCGGCTCTGGCGGTGCACGGAGTTAATGACGACTTGTCCCTGTGCGCGTACATAGTCGGTGATGGCGGCGGCGATATAGATTGGCGGGGATTTCTCGAACGATCGTTGCCTTCGTATATGATCCCGTCGGTGTTCCTGCCGATCGATAAAATCCCCCGAACTCCGGGAGGAAAGGTGGATCGCAACCGTTTACCCAGGCCGGAATCGCTCTATGAAACAGTTGTCGCTCCGCCTCGCAATGAAACGGAGGCGGCCATGCTCGACGTGTGGGCCGGCGTGTTGGGGGTGGAACCGCAAAAAATCGGCATCGATAGCAACTTCTTCGAATCCGGCGGTCATTCGCTGAAAGCCACCCGGCTGGCGCACCGGTTGAACAAACGATTTGCCGCTTCGCTCGAATTGCGGGATATATTCTCGTATCCGACAATCCGGCAACTAGCTGACCGGATGGAGGAAACCGGACAGGAGGTCGCGGTTCCCATACATAATGTCGAAAAATTGGATTATTACGATCTATCCTATGCCCAACGGCGGTTGTGGATCCTTTGCCAATTCGAGGAGGATTCCACCGCGTACAATATGCCGGGGGCGTTCTTTTTCAAGGGAGACCTGGATATCGACGCCTTCAGAGAAGCTGTCGGCAACCTGGCGTTGAGACACGAAAGTCTCAGAACCGTATTTATGATGAAAAATGGAATTCCCGGGCAACGAATCATCGCTGGCGATGAATTTGTGCCGCCGGTCGAGGTGATTGACATTCGACATATCGACGCGGATGCGCGGGAAGAGGCGGGGCGCCGGTTGTACATCAAAACCGCCAATTCGCCGTTCGATCTGGAGCGGGGGCCGCTTTTCCTGTTCAAATTGGTGTGCCTGGAGGCCGGGACCTATCTGGTCATATTCAATATTCACCACATTGTCAACGACGGCTGGTCGCAAGGGGTCATCAACCGCGAATTGGCCTTCTTTTACAACCGGGCTGTGGGAGGGGGCGACGACGGCGAAGACCTACCTCCACTAGACCTGCAATACAAAGACTATGCTGCCTGGCACAACCAATTGATCGAGGACGATCATTTTCATTCCTGTGGAAGGTATTGGTTGGAGAAATTAAAAGACAAACCCACGGGTCTCGAATTGCCCATCGATTTTCCCAGACCACCCATACAGACGTTCAACGGCAAACGGATCCTGCGGATAATCGATGCCCGGCGATCCGCCACTCTGGACAGTATGTGTGTGGAGAACGGAGCCACATTGTTCATGGGGCTCATGAACCTGTTGTCGATCTTTCTCCATCGCTACACCGGGCAGCCGGACATCCTGATCGGCGCTCCCATCGCCGGCCGTTCGCGGGAAGAGTTACAGCCATTGGTGGGTTTTCTGGTCAACACTCTGGTGTACCGGTTTTCCGTCACGGGAGAAGCGTCGTTCGTCCAATTGCTGGCATCGGCCCGCCGGGAGACCCTGGATTGTTACCGTTACCAGGATTACCCGTTTGATCTTTTGGTGGAGGAATTAGGATTGGAGCGGGATTTGAGTAGCTCGCCGCTGTTCAATGTGATGTTGGCCCATAACAACGCCACTAACGAAACCCGTGGATTGAACATGACGGGGGTGACAGTGGAAGGTTTCCCTCACACGGGCGATGTGAATATCAGTAAATTCGATCTCATCTTCTTTTTGGATGAAATGGACGACCGGATCTTCCTGACCCTGGAATACAACACCGATTTGTTCAGGGAAGAGACCATCCGGCGCATGGCGGACAATTTTACCACCCTGGTGTCGTCGGCTGTCGGCGCGCCTCACGATCCGGTTAACACATTACAATTGCTTCATTCTGATGAGCTCCGGATGGTGGTCCGGCAATTCAATGGGGACAGGCTTGATTTTCCGCAAACGACAGTGCCTCAAATGTTCCTCCGCCAGGCGGGCATGACGCCCGACCTGACGGCTGTGGTGCATGACGATAAAACCGGGAAATGCCGCGTCACCTATGGAGAGTTGAGCCTCCGCGCCCGCCGGTTGGCCGTTCACCTCGGCCGTCACTATAATGTCGGCCCGGGTAGTATTGTGGGCGTGTCCATGGATCGGGGGATCGAATTGGTGATCGCGTTATGGGGGATTATGATCTCGGGCGCGGGGTATGTGGCTATTGACCCCAATTATCCACCGGAGCGGGTGGCTCATATTCTGGAAGACAGCGATACCCGGTTAATTGTCACCGACAACGGAAGTCCTCATCTGTTAGAGCAATACACAGGCGAGATCATTGTCCTTCCTGACGAATGGGAGCGTATGCCTTCGACGGCCGGGGACTTCCAGCCGCCCTGCAACCGCATGGACGATATTTTGTACGTGATTTACACTTCCGGTTCCACCGGCACTCCGAATGGCGCCGTGTTATCCCATGGAATTCTCGCGAATTTGGTGTTATGGCAACACCGGGCAAGTGGCATCGCGGAAGACCTACGCTGCTTGCAGTTCACGTCTGTCAATTTTTGCGTCTCCTTCCAGGAAATCGCCGCGACCTTGACCGGCGGGGGACAGGTGCATATGATCGGCGATATAGAGCGGCAAGACATCGTTTATCTCATGGAATTTTTGGCTGCCCAGTGCATTGAATTGTTATATCTTCCTTTTTCCTACCTCAATTTTTTGTTCAACCAATCCGACCGGTTGGACAGTGGGTTTCGCCATTCATTGAAACATATCGTCACCGCCGGCGAACAATTGAAAATCACCACCGGTTTGAAACGCTTTTTGGACGCAAATCCCCATCTTCGGCTACACAACCATTACGGTTCCTCTGAAATGCATGTGGTATCGTCCTACTCCCTCGATGGAGCCAGCGCTGCCAAAACTCCGGTACCGCCGGCGGGAAAACCTGTGGCAAATACGGATATTTTCATTCTGGATGAACACCGCAATCCCGTTCCGGTGGGAGTCTGGGGGGAATTGTGCATCGCCGGAAGTTACGAGGTGCTGGGATATATCAATAACCGCCAATTGACGGACAAAAAACTTCTGCGTCACCCGCAATTGTCCAGCGGTGGGAAAAGACTCTATTTGAGCGGCGATTTGGGCCGCTGGCTACCGGACGGCAATATCGAGATCAAGGGCAGAAAAGATTCCCAGGTGAAAATCCGCGGTTTCCGGATCGAACTGGGAGAGGTCGAAAGTCGCATCCTGGCCATCGATGGCGTGAAGGAATGCGTGGTGGTGGTCAAGGATTTAAATTCCGGCGAAGGTGAGTACGGCGGATCCGTCAAAAAGGAACTGCTTGGTTATGTGGTGTTGGAAGGGATCGATATCGAACATATTAAACACGTCCTGGCGGCCCAGATACCCAAATACATGATTCCCTTGTTTGTTTGCCTGGAGACCTTACCTTTGATGCCCAACGGCAAAGTGGACCGGGACCGGCTACCGGAACCCGATGTCTCCGTGATAGATGGTTATGTGGCGCCAACGGGCGCGATTGAAAAAGAACTGGTGGACATCTGGTCGGAAATCTTGAAAATACCGGCGTCCGCCATTGGCGTCCAGGCGGATTTTTTCCAGTCGGGAGGCCATTCTCTCAACGCCACCATCATGGTATCCCGTATTCATCAACGACTGGATGTACGACTTCCTCTGACCGAGGTATTCAAGGCGCCCACTGTGGCCGAGTTGGCGGGCCTGGTGAAGACCGCTCGAAAGGTAGCGTTCACTCCCGCGCAACCGGTCGAAAAACGGGACTATTATCCCTGTTCTTCTGCGCAGCGGCGGCTATTGTTTCTGCAACAAATGGAGCCGGGTACCGTGGGCTACAACATTCCCGGCGTCATGATGGTAGAGGGGCCGCTGGATCTATCTCTGTTGCAGAACACATTCTCGTCCCTGGTTCAGCGGCATGAAAGTTTCCGCACAACCTTTATATTAAAAGAAGGGGTCGAACCGGTGCAACGGATTCACGATGTGGTGGAGTTTGGATTGGAAGCTTTTGCCCATGAAGGACAGGATGGGATGGAGGGGGTGGTTCAACGCTTCATCCGGCCCTTCGACCTGGCATCGCCGCCGCTGTTGCGGGTGGCGACAGCGCAGTTGGCTCAGCGACGCTTTTTGTTGATGATCGATATGCACCACGTGATCGCCGACGGCGTGTCGACGGGAATTATGGTAAGGGAATTCATGAATCTCTACGCCGGTGGAAGCTTGCCGGGCCTGGCGCTGCATTACAAAGATTACAGCCTCTGGCAAAACAGTGACGATCGCCGGCAAGAGCTGTCGCTTCAGAAAAAATTCTGGCAGGCGCAATTCGCCGACCCTATTCCAGTACTGGAGTTACCGCTCGATCACCCACGACCCGCCATGCAGAGTTTTTCCGGCAGCAATTACTTTTTTAATGCTCCCGATGTTGATGTCGATTCTTTGCTTCGCATTGCCGACGCCAATCGGGCGACACCATTTATGGCGTTGTTGAGTTTGTTTTATATAATGCTTTCCAAAATCAGCGGGCAGGAAGACATCATAGTGGGAACTCCTGTGAGCGGAAGGACGCATGCCGATTTCGTCCACATTATCGGCATGTTTGTCAATACGTTGCCTCTTCGCAATAATCCGGAAGGAGACAAGACCTTCGTCCAATTCATGGAAGAGGTGAGGGACAATACCATCGCCGCCTTCGACAATCAGCAATTCCCATTCGAAGAGATGGTGGAATGCCTGGAGGTCAAACGGGATACTAGTAGAAATCCATTGTTCGATGTGGTCTTCTCCTTGCAAAACTTTGACGATGGCGGTTCGGAATTACCGCCTGAGGGATTCGTAACCGGTGATTATACGATTCGCCCTCTTTCGTTTAAGGGAACGGTTTCCAAATTCGACTTCACGTTTACCGCCCGTTTGCTGGATTCCGGAGCCGCATTCAATATTGAATATTGTACCGCTCTATTTAACGAAGACACCATCGCCCGCTTCGCCGACTATTTTCTCAATGTCCTGTCGTTGGCGGCGGAATATCCGGAAACATCGCTCGACCAGATTGAAATTTTGCCGGAAGAGGAGCAAAAACGGATTTTAGATCTTTGCAATACGACTACCGCTCCCTTTCCTGACCAGGAAACGCTTCACCGGTTGTTTTCCCGTCAGGCGCAGGCGCGGCCTGAAGCCGTCGCCGTGACCATTCCCGAAGAGGGATTCGTTACTTACGGGGATCTGGATATTCTTAGCGGCCGGTTGGCTCATACATTGCGCCTGCGGGGCGTAGCGGCGGATGCCATTGTTGGTTTGATAATGGATCGCTCCGCATTCATGATTGTAGCCGTCCTGGGTATCCTGAAAGCCGGAGGGGCATATATGCCCATTGATCCGAATTATCCCGCCGATCGTATCTCGTATATGCTGTCTGATAGCGCGGCACAGCTAGCGGTCACCCAACGGGATTTGTCCCTGCGAATAGATTTTGCCATCGATAAAGTCTTCGAAGATGATCTCGATGATGCGCTCGATGTGACTTCGTTCGTTTCCTGCGACAATTCCCCCGGAGACCTGGCCTATGTGATCTACACCTCCGGAACAACCGGAAAACCCAAAGGGTCTCTCATCCAACACAACAACGTCGTGAGCTTGATGTTTCATCAGCCTTATCCCTTTGATTTTTCCCATCATGATGTCTGGACGCTCTTTCACTCCTATTGCTTCGATTTTTCAGTCTGGGAGATGTATGGGGCGCTATTGTACGGCGGCCGGTTAGTGATGGTTTCTTCGGATAGCGCCCGTGATCCCGGTCAATTTCTGGAAATTCTGGAGCGAGAGCAGGTAACGGTTTTGAATCAGACGCCTTCGTCGTTTTACAATATTGCAACCCAAAGCCGGGATTATCAAACTCTGCGGCTGAGCCTCCGGTATGTGATATTCGGAGGGGAAGCCCTGAAACCATCGAAGCTGAGATACTGGCGGGACCGTTTCCGGGATATTCGTTTCATCAATATGTACGGTATCACTGAAACCACGGTGCACGTCACGTTCAAGGAAATCCGGGATGAGGATATTCTTCTGGACAGCAAGTCCATCGGATTGCCGCTTGCCACTCTCAATGTGTTGATCGCGGATCGCAATTCAAGACTACTTCCTGTCGGCGTTCCGGGAGAGATTCTGGTCTCGGGGGCGGGTGTGTGCCGCGGCTATCTGAATCGGCCGGAATTGACCGCGGAAAAATTCACCGGAGAGCCGCGCCTCTATAGATCTGGAGATCGGGGGCGGCTGACCGCCGGGGGCGAGCTGGAATATTTCGGCAGGATCGATAAGCAGGTGAAAATTCGCGGATACAGGATCGAGCCCGGGGAAGTGGAAGCTGCCCTGCGAAGGTATCAGGGGGTTGAGGACGCGTTGGTCCGGGTCATTGCAACCGAAGAAGGCGATAGATTATTGTGCGCATACGTGATTCCCGGCCATGATCTAGAATCCGTTAGAGGCTTTTTGTCGGAGCTGCTCCCATCATATATGGTACCTTCGTATTTTGTGCCGATGAAGGCGTTTCCTTTAACGTCCAATGGAAAACTGGATATGCAGGCGTTGCCCGACCCTCTGGAAAATGCGCCCGTCTCTTCTCTGGAACCGAAAGATCCTATCGAGGTTGCGTTGGCGGATATTTTCGGGCGGGTGTTGGATATCGATTCCTCCATCATCGGACGGGACAGCGGTTTTTTCGAATTAGGAGGCCATTCGCTCAAGGCCGTGACTCTCGCCAATGTCATTCATCAGGAACTGAACGTAAAACTCCCCATTCATGCAATTTTTCAATCCCCGACTGTGAGCGGGTTGGCCCTGGAAATCAAAAAAAGAGACCGGACGCGTCTCGATATGATTCCCGCTCTCGAACCGCGTGAGTATTATGCATTGTCTTACACTCAAAAAAGAATGTGGGTGCTCCAGTCCCGGGATCCCCGGAGCGCGGCCTTCAATATGCCGGACCAGATCGCTTTTGATCGTCCGCTGAATATGGATGTAGTAAAACGTTCTTTTAAATTGTTAGCCGGCCGGCACGAGAGCGTGAGAACCCACTTGTGCAAAGTGGAAGGAGAAGTAGTGCAAAAGATCTTGCCGGCAGTGGACATTCCTATTGAGGCTATCGATCTTTCAGGCCTTTTGGGAGAAGAGTTGAAGCGGAGTCTCGACAACATCTGGAAATATGAGTCTGAGACCGGCTTTGATCTGTACCGGGCGCCATTGATGCGGGTGAAGGTCATAAAAATTGATGACAATGACTGGCATGTACTCTTCAATATCCACCATTTGGTGTCCGACGGTTGGTCGATGGAGGTTTTGAAACGGGATTTTGTCGAAATATATGAAGCGCTTGATCTCGGACGGGAACCTGAATTGGAATCTCCGGTCATCCAATACAAAGATTATGCCGATTGGCATAACCGGATGTTGGATAACCGAAAAAAACTCGACGAAGCGTTGGCGTTCTGGCGCAACCATCTAGCCGGCCCTCTACCGGTTCTGAATTTACCCTATGATTCTTTTCCCGGACATACGAAATCCCGTGCCGGCGCGGCATTCCGCATGGTTTTAGGAGAAGAGGCCAGCGGGAAATTGAAAGAATTGGCGTTGCGGCAAAACTGCAGTTATTTTATGGTGATGGTTGCCGCGGTGAACCTGTTGTTGTCTCAATTGCGCGAACAGGACGACATTCTAATCGGGCTTCCAGGCGCAGCCCGCGAGCATCCGGATTTGCGGCAAACCGTGGGCCTGTTTGTCAACACGCTGGTGCTTAGGACCCGCCTCCAGCGCGATACGCCTTTCCTCGAGTTTCTGGGAAAAGTCAAGGCAGACACCATGAAGATACTGGAATACCAGGGATTCCCACTGGAGTTGATTGTAGACGAATTGGGCGTCGAATACCCGCAATTCTCGATGTTTTTCAATATGCTCAATATGGCGGATAGCGACGAGGTGCTTCCCGATTGCCAGTCCTTTCATATGCAGGGGGTGCAGGATGCCAAATTCGATCTGGAATTTTATATCAAAGAGTACCGGAACGGGACAGTGATCCTGTGTACCTATTTCAGAGAACTATTCCTGCCGGAAACCATCGAGAAGATTTGCGCCCGGTTTGTAGCCATTCTTGAAAAGATCGCGGAAGATCCAATGTTATCCCTAAAGGAATACAGAGCAAGTAAAAAGAAGCCGAAAATTTTGAAAAAAAAGGAGTCCCTTTGAGTTCCCAACGATTGCAGGATGTGTACAAATTATCCCCCACCCAGGAGGGAATGCTCTTCCATTCCTTGATAGGAAACACAGACGCCGCTTATATCGAACAGATCTGTCTCGACTGCCGCGGAACCATCGATGCAAACATCCTCGAAGATAGCTTCAACGTTTTGCTGGAGCGGTATGATATATTGAGGACCGTCTTTCAATACGAAGATCTCAAACGTCCGCTGCAAATTGTCATGCGGCGGCGAAAAATGACGATTCATACCCAGGATATTTCCTCTCTGGACAACGCCCGGCAAACAGCGTTTTTAGAGGATTACAAGTTATCCGTCCGCCGGAAGGGATTCGATCTTTCCCGGGATCTTCTCCTCAAGATCGCCCTATTCGAGACCGGCAACGATACGTATACCCTGATTTGGAGTTCGCATCACATCGTAATGGACGGTTGGTGCCTCGGCATATTGTATAAAGATTTGCTGGCCATCTATGCCTCCTTCAAAAACGGCGTCCCTCATGGTTTGCCGCCAGTCACCCCATACAAAAAATACATCCAATGGCTGGATAGTCAAAAACAGGGGGAGGCTTTGCAATTCTGGAAGGGCTATCTCGATGGCTATGACCGGAAGACCGGCTTTTCCCCCGAGGATGACCGAAAGAGTCCGGGAGAATACATTCATAGCGAACATTTCTGGCGGGCTTCCGATGAACTGAGCGATCGGGTGGAAAAAACGGTCACCGACTTGCAAGTGACCTTCAACACCTTCTTTCAAGTTGTTTGGGGAATCCTTCTGCAAAACTACAATTTCACTGACGATGTGGCGTTCGGCTCGGTGGTGTCCATTCGTCCGCCGGGGATTCCGGGGATCGAGACCATGGTCGGACTGTTCGTCAACACCGTTCCGACGCGGATTCAAACTCTCGACGACCAGCGGTTCGACCGGTTGGCGCGCAGCCTGCACGAGCGGGCCATCGAGGCCAAACCCTACGAGTATGTCTCGCTGGCGGAGACTCAGGCGTTAACTCCCCTCCGGGAGAATTTATTCGATCATCTCATCAGTTTTCAAAATTTCCCCATCCAGGAGGAGATTAAAAACTCCGGCAGCGACCGGGGAGTTGAATTTTCCATCGAACGCGTTTTTATCCATGAGCAGACCCACTATGACCTCAATGTGTTGGTGGGGTTCGCCGGGAACCTAACCGTCAAATTTAGTTACAACGCGCGCATCTACCCGGATTCGGTGGTGCGAGATCTGGCGCTTCGACTGGAAGGGCTTCTGCGGCAGGTGACGGAAGATTGCCGGCGACAGGTCCTGGAATTGGATATTATTCGC
>JAHELQ010000167.1 GCA_024644125.1 Candidatus Aminicenantota bacterium
GGTCAAAGCCCCGTCCCACGCCATCCATTACGTAATTGTCCACGAGCTTTGCCATCTAAAATTCCCCCAACACGATCGCGCCTTCTACGACTTTCTCGCCCAAATCATGCCCGACTGGCAAACCCGCAAACAACGCCTGGAATCCACCGCCCTATTTTAACGGGTACAGGTGAATCGGATAATTCTATTGTTCCGGCCGAGGGATGATGACTTTAAATTGATTACCCATTTCGTCATTGATGAATTGGATATTCGGCTGTAATTTCAACGCCCGCAATATCCCGGTTCCCAGGCCCTGATAAGGCAACATCCGGGTTCCGAATGAGGCGAGAAGGTGATTGCGCATCACGGAATTCCCATACTTTATATTCTCCACAGTCAGACTGTTGGGAAGCTTCCCCGGGCTGATGATTTCCACCCGGTCATCAAACATGAATAACCGGATCGGCGCATGTTTAAAATAATCGCGATGAATCAATGCGTTTTGCAGCAATTCTTCGAGAACAGGCATGGGGATTTCCAGTTTACCAAGAGTATTGAAGTCTCTACCCTGTTGGGTTTTCCGCAAATTTCTCTTTAGAAAATCAAGGCTATTTTTAAATACAATTTCGATTTTTCCTACGATATCCTCTCTATCCCGGTATTCCATTCCAGCCGGATCATTCCCAAAGAAATAAACCGCTTTGACAGCTAAATCGGGACGAAATAGCTCAGGGTGCATTCCAAATAAAAAAAGCCCCCCAAGGCGCAACCGGCCGCCCTTGGCCAAATGAAGATTCTCCAGCACTTTATCTAGAGGCAGTTCCAACTCATCGAGTTCTCGCTCATATACGTCTCGAAAGAAACGGGCAAAACGTTCCCGATCAAGATCATTGAGAGTCGCTCCTTCCACTATGAATTCATCCGCCTTTAGCTTGCCGGCGCTCTGGAATATACGCTGCAAATCTTCAGGCGCGGTAACTTTCCGCTTATCAGCTCCGCATTTTATCCAAAAGGCGCCATTACTATCACAATAAGGACGATTGAGACCTCGCTCGACCTCCACCACCATAACCTTTTTATCGTCAATCGTCAGAACCTCGGTTGACGGGTTAATAGCCGGGCGTATATTGTTGGAACAAACATAAGAAATGTGTTGATTGATGCGATAAACCTCTTCTTTGGATAATCCGCGAATTTCTCCCAAATTCCCAACCCCAACAACCAGCATTCCGCCTTTATGATTGACGAACGCCACTAACTCCTCTGCCAGACGTTTAGGATCTGTGATAATTTCTTTGAATTGATGCTTAGAATCCTCGCCTCGCTCAATAATTTCTAATAGTTCTAATACTTCCATAATTGATAAATCCTATTTCTCCTGTCGAATGCCTGCTTCCCACCTTCCATTACAGATACGATGTGACCTTGAACCTTTTTCCGGTCAATACTTCCACAGTCTATATCCAAATTACCTTCATGAAATTCGCAACGAAAGACCTGTTACGAATCTCCCAAAACAGGGATATTCGGATTATGGGTGGCAAATATGAATTGGACCCGATCTTTTAGTTCCAATAATTGACTGATCAGATCCTTGTAAATTGATTGGTTATCCAGGTCATCTTCCGGTTGATCGATGATCAAGATATCATTTTCCCCAATATCTAAATTCTTTTCTGCCAGCTTAACTGAAGATATATAGCGCTCTATTTGTTGCCGCACTCCCTCGAATAAATCATTGTTGACCTTACTATTATATTCTTTAAAGATTGCAAACTGCTCGTCTACGCCAGCAAAAGATTCTTCATAAGCCAAAACCAGGTAAAGCTCGTATTTCTGAATTTCTTCCAATTTTCGTAAATCCTGGTCGAACACCACCTGTGTGTTCAATTTCTCATTTATTTTATGTTCCACGAATAATGTTAGTTTCTCTTGAATCTTGTTTATTTCATCTAAAATATCTTCAGTCTTGGAGCGGACATCTCTAAATCCCTCTAAATTTCCCAAAAGGGATATTATACGATTTCTTTCCTCCTCTATCTTCCTTCGCGTATCTAGAAGTTTTTCACCGAAAAACTTATTCATAAGATCTACATTAAACTGATCTTCGCCAATTTCAGACAAATCTTTTTGCCCAAAATAGAGATAACTTACAATTCCCTCTAGCGTCGTAATAGCTATCACTTTTCCGTTCTTACTGATAACAGGTTTTTCACCCAGGGTTCTTTCAATATAGTATTCTTCTTTGGACGGGCCCACCTCGGCCGGATTACTTGACGATGATCTGGCGGCCGCATTTGCGGCATTGCATGTATTTGCCGACGAAGTGGGGAGAGAGGGTAAGATAATTGCCGCAGGAGCAGGCGACCGATTCCCAGCCGAAGCCTTTGCGGGTGTAGACGAGGGGTCCCTGGTCGGCGGAGCCGGCGGCAGGTTGGCTGGTCGCCTCCTTGACGAATTCCTCCTTCTTTTGGGAGATTTCACTGCCTTTGGAAACGGCAGTGGCAATGGCCGCCAGTTTGGCTAGCGGAACTTCGATGCTGCGTTTGCAGCGGGGACAATCGAAATGAGGTTTGTCGAAACCGGGGGGCAATTTGAATTTGAGACCGCAGAGACAGGTGAGAAAGATATACCCATTGACCGCCCGGACCAGATCCCCGATATCCCGTTTCTGCTCCTTGACGCCAGTGGTGGCGGTTCCGGTTTCCCCCACTGGTTTGAAGAGGCCGATAGGAGTTTTGTCCTTGAGAGCGGAGCCGGGTATGACATCTTTGCCGGTGATTACCTTGAACGCGGTCTGGTAATTGACGTAACCGGCGCCGTGGATCATGTTGCGCAATACCTTGACCCTCTGGTCGATGGGGGGATGCGTGCTGAACCAGTTGGTGGACGAAGATTGGCCTTTGTTCAAGGGATTGATGATAAACATCGGGGCCGTGACGCGAGTGACATTCAGAAGCGCCGGGCCGGGAACCGATATTTTCTCCAACGCCGAGGCCAGGCCTTCGGGGTAGCGGGTCAACCGGACGGCGGACGCGTCGGCCAGGAATTCGCGTTTGCGGGATAGGGCGAAATAGAAGAGCTGGGTCAATAGGGGGGCGAGAATCGCCAATGCGACAGCGACGATGATCAATGCGCCGCCGCCCCCTTCGCTTTTGCCGGACCGCCTGGACCGCGAACGGGAACCGCCGCCGAACCAGAGACTGCGTAAAAAAAAGTCAGAAATCATGACAACGGTCCCCAGCATGATGCCGGCAAAGGTGACGAACAACACATCGCGGTTCATGAGATGCGACATCTCGTGTGCGATCACCCCTTGCAATTCATAGCGGTCGAGCCGCTTTAGTAGTCCGGAGGTGATGGCAACGGCGCATCTGTCCGGCCGCGTTCCGGTGGCAAAGGCGTTGGGAGATTCGTCGTCGATGATATAGATCTTCGGCATGGCGGGTAGATTGGCGGCGATTTTCATCTCCTCCACCACATTGAATAATTGAGGATGCACATCATGGGTCACTTCGCGGGCGCGGCTCATGCTGAGAAGAATCGAATCCCCTCCCAGGTACGCCACCGCCGACCAGACCACCCAGATGGCCACCGCCAGGATAGCGCCGTGGACGCCTCCCTGCCCGGGGAAATAAGTTTCCCCCACAAAAAAACCCAGCGCGACGAGGATACACCCCATCACAATGAAGAGGACTATCGACTTCCTCTGATTAGCGCGAATTAATTCCCACATGGGACCTCTATTGGCAAAAAATGTTTAAAATTTGACTTTCGGGGCTTCCCGCTCGCTTTTGTCTTCGATCTCGAAAAACTCTTCCTCTTTGAAATTGAACATACCGGCCACGATGTTGGAGGGGAACATCTGGATCTTGTTATTGTAGAAGAGCACCTGATCGTTGTAACCCTGCCGCGCAAAGGCGATTTTGTTCTCGGTGGAGGTCAACTCCTCTTGCAGAGCCAGGAAATTCTGGTCCGCCTTGAGGTCGGGATAATTTTCCACCACTACATAAAAACTTCCCATCGCGCTGCTGAGAGCACCCTCGGCTCTGGCTTTATCGCCTACTGTGCCGCCGGCGTTGGCCGCCAGGTTCCGGGCTTTGGTGATGTTCTCGAGGGTTTCCCGCTCATGTTTCATATACCCTTTGGCGGTTTCCACCAAATTGGGGATCAAATCGTGCCGCCGTTTCAGTTGCACATCGATCTGCGACCACGCGTTTTTCACCTGGTTGCGCAACCGCACCAGGGCATTGTAAATTCCGATAAAGAAAAAAACGATCAATATGATAATTCCAAAAAACACGAACATTCCGCTCATATAGTCCTCCTATCTATCCTCTTGATTCCCAAACATATCCTTGAGTAACACGACTACCTTACTGGATTCCGCCAGACCTCCGATGGAGAGAATCTGGCGCAATTCTCCGCTGTCGAACCACAATCCGTGACCGCGGGGGCACTTGTCCAGAAGCACTCTCTCGTTGTTATGGCCGGCCAGGAGTTTAGCCATTTTTTTGCGGCAAATAGGGCAGCGCTTTTTCCGCTCCCGGATCTTTTCCCCCGGTTGGAACGACGTCAGGAGTTTATCTTTCTCCGGGCCTCCGTCCAGTAGCATTTCCAATTCCCCCGAATCCAGCCAGATCCCGCCACAAGCCAGACAATAGTCGATTTCCACCTGGTCCAGTTCAAGAACGATCATCTCTTCACCGCAATGCGGACACGTCACCAATACCTCCTTTGACAACCGGCTTGTGCAGCGCGGGCATATTACCATCCTCTATGATAAAAAAAAAACGTAAAAATAACAACCCCTAAAATGTGATATTGAGTTTCTGTTTGAGATCTTTGGGAATCGCGTCTTTGTGCACCATGAGGGCGGTGGTTTTGAGGCGGAAGTAGGGGCGCGAGAGATACACAAAGCCGTCGAAGGCGCGATCGACGATACCTCCGGAGTTTTTGGTGTAGTAGTATTTCGCTCCGTTCTGATCGTGGGCCAAACCGACAATGTGCATCAGGTGGTCGTCGGTGGTGGTGAAATTGTCGAAGGTTTGCTGCCGCATCTCCTGGGTGATCTCTTTTTCCTTTACCGGACTCGTCGGAGTCTCCTTTTTCTGGGCCTCGGTCTTGTCTTGCCAATCGATTTCCGGTACGACCGCCACTCCGGATTCACGGGATGAGAATTCCTTTTCGCTGACATCGCCGTCCCAAACGACAGAATGTCCGTTGTTCAAGGCGTGATCCGCCACCCGTTCCAATTCATCGATGGGGAGATTGTAGTAATCGCCGTTGTAATCCCAATTGTCGGGTAAATCCAGACGGCATTTCCGGTAGTAGGGGTAGATGGAGTAGGAGGTCAATTCCACATAATCATCCGGATTGATTCCCAGCGAATTGGCGAACGATTTGGGAGTGACAGCCTTGCCATTGTATTTAAAACTTTCCACAGGTTTGCCCAAATAGACATCCAATACCGCCTTGAGGGCATCCAACCAAAGGGGCGTCAGTTTGCGGCTCCGGCCCTTCAATAAGGTTTCCATCATCGCAGTCGTCACCGATACCATCTCACTGTGATTGTGGCGCTTTTCACCAATCAGCATCCCATTGTAATCCTTTTCCAGGGCCAGGCCATGGTCACGGACAATATTCAACACATCGTGAGCCTGCCCACCCTGGCTAAAGTTCGCATTTCCGTGCAACCGGATATAATTTAACGCTTTGCGGGGATAGGTATGACGGACAATAAACATTTCCGATAGATCCAATTCGCCTTTCTTCAATCTCAAAACCTCGGACTCCAAAAAGGAAATTGTGGCGAAACACCAACAGGTACCGGTCCAATACTGATCTTTGACCGGAGTGTGAGCCGCCACTATATCCGCGGTGAATTGATATGGAGCTTTGTCTTCTTTCTGATCGTTCTCGGCGGCGAAACCGGTCGAGGGAGCGAACAGAATCACTGCAAGACAAAGACTGAGAGCCTTGATGAGCAAGCTTTGCGCTTTCATATTTCCTCCGTAAATTTGTTCTGAATTTTTTTGTAGAGAAGTCAAAAAAACATATACGAATCCACAGAGTCAAAAGTTTAGGTTCCCTCCTTCTGACTACGGACAAAAAAACTATTTGTTTTGTTCCTGAGTGAAATCCTTTATCTTGTGATACAGCCTCGGCCTGGAGATTCCGAGAATA
The DNA here is from genome assembly GCA_024644125.1 of Candidatus Aminicenantota bacterium. GTDB lineage: Bacteria > Acidobacteriota > Aminicenantia > UBA2199 > UBA2199 > JAHELQ01. The sequence goes on from JAHELQ010000167.1 coordinate 6,169, forward strand.
GCGGCGCTACGGCTGATGTTATGGCCAGTCACCTTTAGAACTTTTTTGATGTAGTCGTTTTCGTATTCATCCAATGTCTGAAAATTGCGGTTCTCGCATTCAGAATCTTCGATGATGGATAGTGAGATATCGCTCATTTCGATGGCGTTGTCGTTTTTGAAGGGGATGATACTTTTGATGGTGTTCTTCAGTTCCCGGACATTGCCGCGCCATGGATAGTTCAGGAAGTACTCTTCGGCATCGGGAGTGATTTTTGTCACGTTTTTGTTGTACACGCCATTGTACACCTTGATGTAATGGCGCATCAACGGCAGAATGTCTTCGATCCTTTCCCTCAGTGGAGGAATGTAAAGAGACGACTCCCGCAAACGGTACAGCAGGTCGCTGCGAAAATGTTTCAACCGCACCTCTTCATCCAGATTCTTGTTGGTGGCGGTAACCAGGCGCACATTGATGGGCTGGGGAGTTTTACTCTTCAAACGGTAAATCACTCTCTCGTCCAATACACGCAAGAGTTTCGCCTGTACTTGCAGGGGCAGCTCGCCGATTTCATCCAGAAACAGGGTACCCTGGTCCGCCTGGACAAAACGGCCGTTGTAATCCCCCATCGCTCCGGTAAACGCCCCTTTCTCAAAACCGAACAATTCAGACTCGAACAATTCATCGGGAATCGATGCGCAATTGACCGGCAAAAAGGTTTTCCCTTTACGAAGCGAACTATTATGAATCGCCCTGGAAAACACCTCCTTTCCCACGCCGGTTTCCCCTTGAATCAAGATTGAAGTGTCGGTAGCGGCCAGTATACTGGCGCGATCGACGATATCCTTGATTTTGGAACTCTCATAGATCATGTTATTGAAGGTAAAATCGGGAACAACCTCGCTTTTCAGCGTTTGGTACTGGTTGCGTATGTTGTTGATCTCGAGGATCTTCTGGATCTGGGCAAACAAAAGATCGTCCCTGACTGGTTTCTCGAAATAGTTGACAGCTCCCTTCTGAATGGCGTTGACAACGCTGGGAACCGTGGAATCGGCAGTCAGAATGACTGTTTTGGAGGCCAATTTCTCTGGAAACCGTTCAAGCAATTCAATGCTGTGGCCGTCGGGCAACCGCAAATCAAGGATGATGATATCGAAGTCCTTCTTTTCGATTTTTTTGGCGGCGGAATCTATATCGGTAGCTTCCTCCACCAGGAACATGCGGTTCTCCAGCTTTACCTTCAATACTTCCCTTTGAGCATCTTCATCTTCAAGCAATAAAATTTTTATCATTTTGATACACTCGACTAAGTAAATTTAAGCGAAAACATATCGAATCATTCCAACATCAAACAGCACCAAAGCCCGAACCCATCCTTTGGGGATCATACATCATAATAGTTTTTTATTCAAGGTTTTGGGATTTTTTTTTTAATATGGATCAAAGCTGAACATTCGCCTTTTGGAAAATTTCAAATAATTTTTGAAATAAAATTTTCGTTGGGTTAAAATATAATAGCAAAGTATAATTTATAATGAAAAGGAGTGAATGATGAAATCAAAAAAATTAGGCAGGAGACTGTCCCTCAAAAAACAAACCGTAGTCCATCTGAACAGTGATGATCAGCGCAATGTCAAAGCCGGCGATGTTCCAAACAAAACCTGCGGCGCGGCATGCGTAACAATTGCTTATTCCTGTAACGCAACCGGATGCGCCCCTTGCCCGCCGACCGATTGCGCCTGGCCCAGCGAAGATTTTTACACCTGCACTCCCAGTTGCATTCCCTGATTGGAACATTAAAACGAGACGAAGGGATTCATCCCTTCGGCAATCCATTACAAAAAAATATGAGGCCGTAAAATGACATGGAAGTTAATTTTAACAGGAAAAGATGCGGTGCCGTGCGAAGAAAAAATCCATCAATTCGCAGAAATCCTGAAGAATGAGCCCGGGAGAGCATCAGGCATTGGATTATTGACCGGCAAGATGGGAATCGTATTGTTCCTGTATTATTATTCCCTTTACGCCAAACGGGACGAATTCAAGGATATCGGGTTCGAGATCATTTCAGAAATATTCGACCAGATCGAAGCCGACGAAGTTCCCCATACTTTTTGCGAAGGATTGGCGGGTGTTGGTTGGGGGTTACAACATCTGGCGGACCGGGGATTTGTCGAGACCGACATCGACGATATTCTCGCGGAGCTGGACGGGTTTTCATCCGAAGTTTTGCACCGCCATATCGAAGAACGAAACTTCGACTTTCTTCAAGGAGCTACGGGAATCGGACTCTATCTTCTTAACCGGAATCAGCTACCGGCAGCGACCGGAAGTCTACAACTATTGCTGGACAGACTCGAACAAAATTGCATCCACGGTCCTGGCAAAACGATTCATTGGGAGACATGCATCGATCCATCGGACGGAACCATGGGATGCAACCTGAGCATTTCGCATGGAATGTCGGCAATCGTAAATCTATTGACCCGGATGGCGCGCATCGAGCGATTCCGGCGCCAGGCGATCCCACTCATCGAAGGCGCCTGCCGGTACCTTTCAAAACAACAATTCGCCGAGCAAGGCCGGACCAGTTGTTTCCCCGGCCTGATATCTCCAAAAGAGCAACCTATATTCAGCCGTCTAGCCTGGTGCTACGGTGACCTGGGAGTGGCTCTGGGATTCCTGCGCTCATCGGAAGCGACGGGAAACGCAACATGGATCGATACCGCCCGCAAGATATTCGCACATTCCGCCAACCGTCGGGAGCCCCGAAACACCGGGGTACATGATGCGTGTGTCTGTCACGGTACGGCAGGCATCGCTCATATTTTCAACCGGGCGTTCCAGCAGACTGGAGACAAGCACGCACACGACGCGGCGCTCTATTGGTTGGAAGATACCCTAAATCATGCAAAATATTCTGACGGCTACGCCGGTTATAAAATGCGCCATCCGGAGATCAAAGGTGGATGGAAGCCGGAAGCGAACCTTCTGGAAGGTATCGCCGGCATCGGTCTTGTATTTATCTCGGCCGTCTCCATCATCGAACCGGCCTGGGACAAGTGCCTGATGATCGGAAGTTAAGGTGTAAAGAAACATTACAGCCTCAATATTAGCAAAACCCTAATACCAAAGCCTTTTCAGTAAAAATAATTATTTGTAAAAAATCTTTACAATGGTGTCCAGAAAACCGGGGAAACGTATGTCAGGCTTTATTTGAAACAAAAAGCTTCGGGGGCCTGTAAAGAAAATTTACAATGTATAGTGAAAAAAGAAGTTTATAGATGCCCTTCTCGTCGGCAACACTGATTATAAAAGAACTTTATTGTACCCTTCAACCATTGGCACCGATATTGCCTACTAAGCTGTGGGGCGTGTCCCCACGAAAACGCAAAAGGCAAACATTTTGAAGGATACAGTGCCGGGTTTTGACGAAGATCCGGCGCTGAATTTTTCCCTCTTTCAGTCCCACGACAACGAAACCAAAACCCAATCGTACGACCTCTATTGATTAATTCCTGTTTTTCATGATATAACGGTGGTGTAATAAATCCCCAATGCAGGAAGAGGAATGAAAGAGATAATCGTGATCGTCATGATAGTGACAATGGGCATCCAATCGATGCAGGCCCGGGAAGCGGCAATAAGTGGAGTCGATCTCGCCATCTCCGCCGACGCCATTGCCGTCAATTTCAGTCGCACCGAAGCCGGAAACCACATCCTGGCGCTGCAAATCGGTGTGGCCAACCGGGGTGACGTTTCGAGCGAACAGGACTTCAAAATCAGTTTGCAAGACAACCATGGAAATTCATTGGAAGGTTTCTGGCATAGCGACTTCGACGGACCGCTTCCAATTCCGGCGGAGGCGGAGGAACCTTCCACTATGTCGATCCCCTGGCCGGTTGCCGGCGCGGCATGCTATTACC
>JAHELQ010000682.1 GCA_024644125.1 Candidatus Aminicenantota bacterium
GATGAAACATGGAATTCCTAAGGGAGAAAAATTTTCAGTAAACTTTTACACAAATAATCTGGCAGGTATAGATGAAATTCACAGGTTTCCGGCAAATGATGCGAGTAAAATCTCGGAGAGGGACTTCAACTTGATCGGAGGCAAACCTCTCAATCAATACAGGGCGACCACCGGAGAATTCACGCAGGGCATTTTGAAGGACCTGTTTGACGAACAAGGCAAATCGGATGGACGAATAATCAGTATCGGTATCATAACCGCGAATTGGATTTTGTGTGGGAAAACGTTTGATAGATTGAAAATTTGCGCACGAGGTGACGGACACCTGGAATTCAAAAAAGAATTGATCAATCGTTGTCATTATCTCATAATCGTTTCACCGCTTGGGAAATTATTGCCTATGGATAGTATCGCTAAATTCAATGCCATCATATCTAATACCGGCGAGCCTTACAATGATTTCGAAATCCCGGAAAAAAAACGTAATCAGACTTATCTTCATATTTCGTACAGGAAGCCCCACTCGGTTTCTCCATTGGCGCGTATTTCCGGGGACCTCAAGACACTCGAGGATGAAGGTTCAAGTAAGAATTATATTTTCAGTGAAGCATCCCCTGAATTCGACCCCAGTAATGACCCCAATCAGGCAATTCGAATGGATCTTCCGCATGATTACATCGAATTGAACTTCAAAAAAATATACCATTACGATTACCGGGACATTCACAGATAAGAAGGGCGAACGGAAATCCATGGGAATCCGTTGGGGGGACAGGTTGGATGAATGACATCGAGGGCTTCTCGACGACGAATTCTACTTCGCCTGTCCCCACGACTTCGATGCGGAGTTCGATCTTCCGCATCGCGATTGGCTAACGCCAGCTCTAGAGCTTCTACTTTATCGATGATGGGCATATCGTATTCATCATGTACTTCGCCGGTGGGAATGGCGGTCGTTTGGGTGAGAAAAATGGACGGTTGGGAGTGAAATTGGATGGGAATGGTGGACAGATGGGAGGTTTTGTTATAGAATATAATCAATATGAATGGTGAAGGCACGCGTTTTTCTCTTCCGTCTGAATTGGTGATCGAGCATGCCGCCGCTTTGCACAAACAATTCAAGGAGATGAAAATCGACCGTTTGTGCAGGTTGACGGTGGATTTTGAGCGGGTACAAAAAATCGATTCAGCGGGCATCGCGTTTCTCAATTACCTGAAGGAGCAATGCGCCGATGTGCGATTCGAGAACATTAAGCCGGAATTCGAAGAGATCTTCAAGGTTTATGTGACCGAGCGCAAGTCGGGACGCAGGCGCCAGATTGTGACCACCACCTTTGAAAAAATTGAAAATGTCGGGGACTTCTACTGGAATTTCCGCAAGCGGGTGAAGCAATATCTCGTGCTTCTGGCGGATGAGATTTATTACTTGATTCAATACATGCTGAAACGCCGCGGCGTTTACCCCGGAGAGATTCTTCATCAACTTTATTTTATGGCGTACGACTCCGCCCCCATTGTCTGTATGATGACATTTTTGGTTGGCGTGACCATATCGGTGACGTCGGCTCAGCAATTGAAATTGTTGGGGGCGGATATTTATCTGGCGGATCTTGTGGGCTTCGGCATGATCCGTGAATTGGTGCCGCTGATGGTGGGGATTATTCTGGCGGGAAAGATCGGGGCGTCCATCACGGCGGAGATCGCGTCGATGAAGGTGATGGAAGAGGTGGATGCGCTAAAGACCATGGGATTGGTGCCGGAGAAGTTTTTGATGGTTCCGCGTTTGGCGGGTATAACACTGGCGGTTCCAATGTTGGTGGCGTTGGCGGATTTTGTCGGGATTTTCGCCGGGATTTTGGTGGCCCGTTTTTTCTCAGGTATTATGCCGAAGGTGTTTCTCGACGAGATGTTTTTGATCGTGGGATTGGAAGATGTACTGATCGGGCTTGGCAAGACTGTTTGCTTTGGTTGGATCGTGGTGGTGAGCGCCGGCTTCAAGGGATTTTCCGTAGAACATGGAGCCCGGGGAGTGGGTATTGCTACAACGGAATCGGTGGTGTTGTCGATTTCTTTGATTATTTTCACCAATTGCATTTTCGCGTTGATTTTATATTAGAGGATCATCGGACCTGTGAAACGAGAAGAGTTGTTGCGTGTCGAAAATCTCGATGTCGGTTACGACAGGGTGCCTGTTGTGCAGGAGATGAATTTCTCGATTCAGAAGGGTGAGATCACGGTGTTGTTGGGTCGCTCAGGTTGTGGTAAATCCACGGTGTTGAAGACCATTGTCGGATTGCTTCCTCCTCTGAACGGCGACATTTACTTCTGGGGCGAAAAACTCGACTTGCTGTCTGAGCGTGCGATGCAACATGTTTATGATAAAATTGGGGTTTTATACCAGAATAGCGCGCTGCTGAATTCATTGACGTTGTTTGAGAATGTCGCGCTCCCCATCAAGATGCAGTTTCCGGAGATACCGGATGAGATCGAGCGGGAGATGGTGAGCTCGCGGTTGGCGCAGGTGGGGCTCGCAGGGAGCGGGGAGAAGTTCCCGTCGGAATTGAGCGGCGGTATGCGCAAGCGGGCCGCGTTGGCGAGGGCGATGATCCTTGACCCGGATATCATTTTTTGCGACGAACCCTCGGCGGGTCTCGACCCGATTACAGCGGCGGATCTCGACCGGTTGATGTTGGATTTGAGGGATATGTTCGGGATTACTTTTATGGT
>JAHELQ010000168.1 GCA_024644125.1 Candidatus Aminicenantota bacterium
AAAGGTAATCCCAGGGAATTCTCACCGAAAACTTCTTCTGAACACGGGCCAGCAAAACTGTGGCATTCAAGGAATGCCCCCCCACTTCGAAAAAACCCGCGTCCGATGAAATCGATCCGGCCTCAGTATCCAGGATATCCGCCCATAACCGGGTCAGTTCCGCTTCAATCGATCCGGAAGGCGCGATGTATGTCCGGCCGCTATCTTCGGCGGACGGCACCGGCAACGCCCGTTTATCCACTTTGCCGTTTTGATTCAAGGGCAATTTCTCCAACCGGAGGAAAAAAGCCGGCATCATGTAATCAGGAAGGCGGACTCTCAAAAAATCGCGAATTTGAGAAATATCGACCGGATCATCCGCCACGATATAAGCGCAAATATACTTGTCTCCGGGTTTAGGTTCATAAATGGTGGCCACGGCTTCGCGAATCCCTTGAAACGTCCGGAGTACCGTTTCAATTTCCCCCAATTCAATACGGTATCCCCGCACTTTCACTTGCTGGTCGATTCGCCCGATAAATTGAATTTTCCCATTCGGCCACCAGCGGGCCAGGTCGCCGGTCCGGTAAATTCGCCCTATTGGCGGCAGTGGATGTCCGGGGAATTTTTCCGCTGTCATTTCCGGCCGGTTCAGGTATCCGCGAGCGAGGCAAACGCCGGAAGCGCACAACTCGCCAGCGACTCCAGGCGGTTGGAGTTGCTGGTGGCGATTCAACACAAACAATTGAACGTTTAACAATGGGCCGCCTATATTCGGAGCCGCCTTAAAATCTTCGATGGTATGGCGATCGATCCACTCGATGTTGGTTCCCACCGTCGCCTCGGTCGGCCCGTATTCATGCAGTATCACCAATTGGGGGCTCGCGTGAAACGCGGTTTCTATATCCGTGATGTTCAACGCTTCTCCGCCCAGGATCGCGAACTTCAACGTACGGGTATTCCATGCCGTGTACTCGGGATTATTGGCGATTGTGCTGAAAAAAGAGGGAGTCGCCTTGATATAATCTATTTTTCTGGTGCCATAATATTCCAGGAGTTTATCCGCGAAAATATAAAGGCTTTTAGGTACGATATGCAACTCCCCGCCCAACATCAATGAGGGAAAGATAACCGAATAACCGAGATCGAATGCGAACGAAGATGTGAGGATCGTTCGCTCCCCCCCTTGAAGTTTCATGTCGATTTTCGCCCATTCGACATAGTTGACCATGCTCCGATGTTCGACCAAAACTCCTTTCGGCCTACCAGTGGTGCCGGATGTATAGATTGTGTAAAGCAGATCTCCGGGAGATCCGTCGCCCCTTACCTGTTCTTTATCATCGGCGGAATACTCCAGATCGTCAAGGTAAAGGATGTCAGTGTCGCGCGCCGCCAGACTCGCCTCCTCCTGCAGGCAACGTTGACTGACGAACATCGCCGCATTGCTATCGGACAATAAATATTTCACCCGCTCGACCGGAGTCGCCGGATCAATAGGCAAAAAGCCCGCTCCACGTTTGAGAATACCTAACATTCCGATAAACATTTCCAGGGAAGGCGCAGCCATCAGGGCTATCAACCGGCCGGCTCCCAATCCTCGCCGCTGCAGGAAACAAGCCAGCCGGTCGGCTCGCCGGTTCAATTCGCTATATGACAACGCGGTCTGGTCGCGGCAGTCTGTCTCCGTGAACACCAGAGCCAGGCGCCAGGGGGCAAGATCGGCCTGTTTCTCAAATTCTCGATGTACTGTTCCTGTCATCACGTTCACCGCCGCGGTGGCGTTGAACTGGACAAGCAGTTTTTCTTTTTCCTCGACGCTTAAAAGATCGGAATTGGTTATTTTCTTGTAAGGATCGGAAATCATCCGCCGCAAAATACTCTGAAAATACGCAGCCAATCTATCTATGAATTCCGGTGGAAAAATTTCGCAAAAATAGGCGAAGTACAATTCAAAACCGCCGAATGTGGTATTGATATTGAGGTCCAGCACAGCGTTCGTAAATCCTTCTCCCTCGACCAATTGTTCTTTGTTCAATTCTTCGAGGCTTAAATTTTCGTCGTTATCCTGTTGCGCCTGATTAAAAACAAAAAAATCCACAAAATTGAAATAGGTGTCGAAAAGAGGATTTCTCTCATCTGTCTTTTCGCCGGCGGCGCGTACAATCTCGAAAAGCGGCAACCGTTCATACTGTTTTAATTCCCGTAACTTACCGGCTACAAGCTCCACAAATTCTTTCCAGCAAATCGCTCCGGGAATTTTTATCCTTACCGGAAAGGTATTGAGAAAGCACCCGAGGATTTTTTCTCCATCAGGGCATAACGGCCGGCTGTGCGTCACCAGTCCGACTGTAATATCGTCCTCATAGGAGATAAACTTCAATAGGTAAATATAGGCGGCAAAGGATAAAATCTTCACGCTGGCGCCATACAACGCCACAGCTCCATGCAAATCCGAAGAGAATTTCTTGCCCAGGCGAAAGGTTTTGCTGGTAATCCGATGAGGGCCGCCCGGAGGATGGACTATGGAACTAAAATCCAATCGCCGGAAGCCGTTAAGCTCGTTCTTCCAGAATTTACGCAATTCGGGATTTTTTTTATCCGCCAATTCCTGCACCACGAACGCCTTGTAAGTATTCCTCAGCTCGGGCGCCCTGTAATCGGGGTTTTCTATCAATGCCAGATAAGTATTGTTCAACTCCGTCAAAAAAGAGGCATTGCTCCAGCCGTCCAAAATAACGTGGTGAAATACCCAGAAGAACAGGATATCGTCGCCGCCCAGCAAATACGTTTTCATCCGGCAGAGAGGTAGGGCGCTCACGTCAAAGCCGGTCTCCCGGTCTTTCTTCAAGACGTCCGTCAAAAAACGTTTCTGTTCCTCTCGATTAAGATCCGACAAATCTTCGTGAGCGCAATCATGACATCCGGCTTTGTACACCAATTGAACCGGTTGATCGAATTCATCCATGTTGAAGGCTGTGCGCAGGGCCGGATGGGCATCGCTCAACATACAATAGGCGCGTTTGAACACCAACGGGTCAAAATCCTTGTATTTTACCCGGTAAACCGTCTGGTTGTAATACTGAAGGGTTTTATTGCCGTCGCGGATTGAATAATAAATCATTCCTTTCTGGATATCGCTCATGGGAAAAACATCTTCGATATTTTTTAAATCGGCAGGATTCATCGTTACCTCAGGGATTTTTTTATTGAACGACCGTTCGAATCAGTCGATAGAGATCTCGCGGTTTTCCGAGTCCATGATCCAGGTGCGGTAGTCTCCTCCGCAGAACAAGGATTCATATGTAACGATCCCCGCCACAGTTCGCTCGATATCCGCCAGGCCAATGGACCCATAGGCCGCTTCGCATGCCAGGACGATATCGTGTGCCTCTTCTGAAATCTTTGTATCTTCGCAGTCCCGGTAGTTCCAATTCCGTGTGAGCACCCGGCAGTCATCCGCATACACGATCTCACGTTCAGAGGTGTACTCGGTTACCCGGTCACTCCCCAGAGGGACAAACGCTTCTCCCCCGGGAGATCTGCGCAACGCCACATCGCCGGATAACCTTCGCAAATCATAGCCGCCGATGGGAAGCATGGTCTCCATTTCCACCAACAAATAAGAAGCCACAGCAGTATTGATATTTGGAAACGGCTTGTTTTTCAGAAGCCGCGATAGAAACGCCTCCGCCGTGGGTGTATACCTCTTCGGATTGACGCCGAAGGACCGGTAGGTTTCCCGCCAGGCGGATATATTGGGAAATGTGGATAACGGCCGGTCGCTGGTCATATCAAGCAATCTTTCGCGCAGAGCCTCGATATAGTCCGGCAGAAGGGGATGATTCGGGCAAATTTTCAATCCCCGGCCAGCCACGACTCCGATACGCAAATCAGGGTAACCGGCGAATATCTCATCCGTTATTATAAATTTCATTCCAACCCTCAAAGATGAACACTATTTTTTAATCTTTCCAGAACTGATTCTACATCAATTCGATCAAAAATCGTACTGATGCGCGCGATAATATCCCGGCCATCGACCTTTTGCAAATCCTTCTTCCACATTAAGTCGCAATTGCTGGGGCACTTGCAATCGCTGATGACCCCCAGATCATTGGTCATATTGAAGAGATTAATACGTCGGACCATTTCTTCGTCGCAGTCCCGGCAATTGGAGGTAAACTCTTTGGGGATAGGAAAAAACTCGAATCCCCCGATGCGGAGATCGAGATCGAGATGGACGGATTTTTTCACGATTTCAAACATCGACCAAATCCATGGAGGTTTATAGAACCCTGCCTCTGCAAGAAAAGAGACCAATGTCAAATGCTGAATGCTGACCGCTTCGAGGGATGCGATCCGGGCTCCGATCTTGTGGGCGAATTCGAGGGATGCTACCGCGTCTTCGATCGCCTCCGCTTCAGTCAGGAATGGCGGATTTACCAATATATAAGCCAACATCTTGATCTTTTCCCGGTTGCGAAACCGCGATCCGGCAATCTCCAGATCTTCGGTGGTCACCCCTTTGTTCAGTACCAGATCCCTGAGCAATTCGTTCGACGTTTCCACGCCCACGCCGATCTCCACTACAGTGTCCGTCATAATCTCTTCGATCTCGTCGAGAATGTCATCCGTGATGAATTCCGTTCTCGATTCAATAATCAACCGTTCAATATGGGGAATATCATTGACTCTTTGCAACATATAGCGGCGTAGGGAGGGTGAGATCTCACGCTCGTTCAAAAAAGATCCTCCATTGTAAAGGCAGAGCATCGGGCAGTCGGAAAAATCGAATCCATCGATGGCTTTTTCGAACTGGTTTTTCAATTGATAGTCCGGAATAGCCTGTCCCTTTGAAGAGCCGGATAGGTGGCCGCACATCACACATCCCCCCTCGTCCTTTTGCGCCCATTCACATCCGCAGCCCCTGAGAATGACAATCAGGCGATTGGCGGACTTGCCCTCGATATACGCGACTCCAGGCTCCACATGCCCTGGTAGATTGAAATCGAGAATGTCGAAATCCACATGTATCAAATTTTTTATTCGTTTCTGGATATCAAGGATGATATCCCGGGATTTCCCGTAGGAATCATTTTTTTTGGTCGTTTCATTCATAGCGCCCTCTTTATTGATGCGTTTCAAATAAATTCTAGTCCTTGGTTTTCCCAAGAATTTTGTTCTTTAGATCGTCGATCTCCTGAAGAGCGGCGTCGTAGTGTTCGGTAGACTGTTCCTGATCCCCTTTATGGCGTTTGATATAGTCGGCTAACTCTTCTATGGTGCTGTAGGTGTACAAATCGACTATTTTCAAGCCGGAATCCATTTTTTCGTTCATTACGTTTACCAACCGGATCGACCGGATTGAATCGCCGCCGATATTAAAATAGTTATCCTTGATGCCCACTCGTTCCAGCTCCAGCTCTTCCCGCCAAATGCTTGCCAGACGCTCATCCAATTCATCTCTTGGAGGAATATAATGGGTTTCGATCCTCACCCCGGTTGTCATTTCGTTCAATTTTTTCCTGTCTACTTTTCCATTGGGAGTCAGAGGCATTCGTTCCAATTCGACGTAATGACCGGGCACCATATAATCCGGCAAATTCTGGATGAGGTATTCGCGAACGGCAGACACGTCAACTTTAGCGGTTGTGACCACAAATGCGCTGAGAAACTTGATCTTGTTCTTGTCCTCTTTGGCGATGACCGCGGCCTCTTTGATGCCGGGGAACCGGGACAGTCTCATCTCCACCTCTTCCAATTCGATCCGTTGACCGCGAATTTTTACCTGGTGATCTAGCCGCCCGATAAACTCCAGATTCCCATCCGGCAACCAGCGGACAAAGTCGCCGGTCCTGTACAGCCGGTCGCCCTGAATGAAAGGATTGGCGATGAACGACTGGTGCGTAAGCTCGGGATTGTTGATATATCCCCGCGCCACCCCTTCCCCGCCGATCGACATCTCGCCGGGGACGCCTATCGGCAATGGACAGAGATCGGAATCCAACAAATAAACTCTGTAATTCATCAACGGTTTTCCGATCGGCACTGAAAAGAAATTTTCTTCCAATTCCCGTTCAGAGCACTCATACATCGTCGTATTGATGGTGGCTTCGGTGGGTCCGTAAACATTGAACACCTTTTCCACCGAAAGATTCTCGCGGATCTTGAAATAGAGATTTTTCGAAAAGACCTCGCCCGCCAGCAGAATATATTTGAGTTCAATGCCCTCCAGATCTTTGACCGTCTCAATCAGAACATCGATTTGAGAGGGAACGGCGTCGAACATCCCGATTTTATTCTCCCGCAAGCAAACCGCCAGGCGATCCGGGTCGTCTTTTATTTCCCTGGGCAACAGAAATAGGGCCGCTCCATAGGAAATAGGGGAAAACACATGCTGTACCGACGGATCGAAGGTAAATGGGGCCATCAGCACATGATTCAACATACAATCACGGTAAAGCAACCGATCGAAGCCGTAGATCTGGTTGACGATGCTATGGTGCTCGATCATCACTCCTTTGGGTTTCCCGGTCGACCCAGACGTATAGATAATATAGGCGAGATCTTCGGGCCCATGTTCCTTCGGCGGGCAAACGTCTGCGCCCTCATAAAGAGCCGGGTCTTCCAGATCGAGAATGTCCACGGGAAAATCGCCGGAATCGCCGGTCCACCCTTGCGACAGGATCAGTACCGGGCAGCTATCCATCACGATATATAACAACCGGTCCAGAGGATAAGACGGCTCGACCGGAAGAAACGCGCCGCCGGCCTTCAGTATGGCAATCATGCCAACGACCATTTCAAGAGATATATCGGCCATCAATCCCACGATTTTTCCTACGGCGACGCCGCGGTCCCTGAGTTTCCCCGCCAGAATATTGGTCTTACTGTCTAAATCGGCGTATGTCAGGAATTGATCCTGGAACACCAGAGCTTTATTCTCCGGTTTTTTTTTCGCCTGCGCTTCGAACAAACCCTCCAATGTCAGGTGGCGGGGAAATTCCGCGCCGGATTGGTTAAACTGCTCTACCAACTGCACCCGCTCGTTTTCTTCCAGGGGATCTATACTGGCGATCGAGAGATTGTAGTCGTTGACACCCATCTCCAGAATCGCCAGAAAATGCCGGATGATCCGGTCGATGAACCTGGGCTCATACAGCGCCAGATTGAATTGGATAACGCCATCCACAGATGCATTTTTATTATCGAACAAAAAGATCATGTTCACAGGCACGTGCCCCAGATACGACGGTTCATGAATATTTTTCAATAACACGGCGATATCGAATAGCGGAAACTCTTCCGCGGAGAAGTACATGTTCAGGTCGTACAGAAGCATCTCCAATGGATAGTTTCTATGTTCGGTGGCTTCCACCACTGAATTTCTAACCTCCAACAACAACTGTTTGAAACTCATCCCGCTATCCAGGGTGGTTTTCAGTGGCAATACCGTATTCACGAATTCCCCTTCCGCTTTTTGACGGTCGATGGTGGTCCCCACAATCACATCCCGTTGACCGGTATATTTATACAGGGTGATCAGGATAGCCGTCGTCAAAATCATGTGAAGGCGGTGATGGGAATTGTTGGCAAGAGCGGACAACGCGTCGTAAAACCGTCCGGTTATCGTAAACGCCGTTTCTCCCATTCGCCGGTCCGGCTGGCCGGAGTCGATTAAAACCGAGGGGAAGGCGTTTTTTTCAAAATCACCCTTCAATTTCCCGCGCCAATAATTTTGTTCCCGGACAAATTGCCGGGAACCGGTATTCGCTTGTCCTATGTTTTTTGATTCCATTAAATTCTCCTCTCTACGACGTAAACCTGGTTTTAAAATCCAAAATCATCGAGATCCTGGACCGCCGCTTCCGCCATCAGGTATTTCGATGGTTTTTTCTTCTCAACAACGAGAGAATCGCGCCGTTTGAATTCGAGCATGGCGGGCACCGCGTTTTTGTGTAACTTCTTCCATCGTTGGTCCGCCTGGTGAATATCCTGCAAGGAATAGGGATTGGGAATCCCCAATTTTTTGCAATGCTCCACAAACCGGTAAACCCTGCGGTATGTCTCTTCACGCGATGGATCCATGCCGACGATATAACTTTCGGAAACCAACATACTTTTTGCCCACTCTGGATAGAGACGTTTGCGGTAAGGGGCGTAAAAATCCGATTTCGCCTGGCCGGCGTAATAATAGTCGAACTGGGCGCATTCAGCCTGATAAATGTCATTGCTCATCTCTTCCAACAGATCCAGAGTTTGTTGGAAATCCTCTTCCGTCTCCCCCGGATGGCCGATGACCCAATAGGTGGTGGTTTTGATTCCGGCATATGCGATCCCCGCCAATGCGGCTTTGGTTTGGTCCACAGTGATCTCTTTTCCAATCAAATCGAGAATGTGCTGGGATCCGGTTTCCACTCCCATGCGTGCGCGGTAGAAGCCCCCCTCGCGCCATTTCAACGTCTTGTCGATATTGGCGCCATGGTCGTCAACGCGAAAATAGGCGTCATAATAAAGCGGCACCTCCAGTCGCGAGACTTCTTCCGCGAATTCATCTATATATGGATTCAACATTGAATCCGTCATAAAGAACAACTGGTTTCCATACTCCTTGAAAAGAGTCATCATTTCACGGACAATCTGCCGGGGCGCCTTTTGCCGGTAATCTCCCCAATAGGCGACTGAATTGCAAAAACTGCACTGGTGCTTGCAACTGGCTGAACCCTGGGCGGCCAGGTATGGATAAGCCAGGACTTCATAGTCGGAAAGATCCGGCAACTGAAGTTCGTCAAATCCCAATAACCTGCCGCCGATGTCTTTTCGGGAAAAGACCCGCTGATTGGCCGGAAGGTTCCCCTCCAACAATTGATGCAACAGGAGTTCACCCTGCCCAAGAACGATATGGTCGAGATACGCTTCGGTCTTTTCCAGAAAATACTCATAATTGGGAGAACCAACAGCCAATTGATCGGCGAAAATATTCCCTCCCGCCACTGTCAGGACATGGGGGTAATGTTCCTTCACAAATTTCAGGCAATACATCGAGGCAGGAAAAGTTCCGGTATTGATGGTCACCCCAAACACCCCCGCGCCTGTCCCCTCGAACAAATCATCGAGAAACGTATCCAACCTCCGATAAAAAACATCTATCTGTTCGATGAGTTCGGAAACCTGGTCATTGGAGAATTTGGTAAAAAAGGTATTGTATACCAGGATCTCCACCAATTGCCGGTATTCCCCGTCCTGGTCGCCGGTGTGGTTGAAGTGAGCCATCAAATGGTTCTGAAGCACAAAATGACCAATATTATGCAGATTTCCCCAATTGCTTTGGGGAACATAACGCTTGAGGATATCGAAGTATTCATCGTACACATCGAGAAATCCCTCCTGGACGTTGAAGTCCACGGTCCTGACATTGTAACCGAATCCAGAGAGATATTTTTTCAAGCTGGAGATACCCTGCGGGGGTAACAGAGGGTCCCAAAACGGAACCACCGCCAGCAGAACGTTTTTCGTATTCCTATCCTGTGTTAGCTTCCTGGTGTCTTTTACTTCATTCATAAATATACCGCCTCCGAGCAAATATTTTCTCAGTGATGAATCTCCTAAAATCCAAAATCACTACCTGCATCCTCAGTTAGAGTCGTCGATACCTCCAATCCTCCATGCCATAGAATGAATTCGCCAATAAGTTTTTCTGGAAAATCGACGACCTGCCGAAGAATTTCATCCAGCCAGGTTAAAATCTTTTCCGCTGTGGACCTGCGAAACAATTCCGTTGCGTAGGTCAAATTCAAACGTATCTTTTTGCCGTCGGTAAACGCCGCCAAAATCAAGTCGAATTGGCACGCTTCCTCTTGCACATCATAATAATCGACATCCAGATCTCCAATTTTTAACGTCTGCACTCCCAGGTCGTCCAATTGGAACACAACGTTAAACAACGGATTTCGATTGTTTTCCCTGACGATCCCAAGCGTCTTTACCAGATCCACGAATTGATAATCTTGATTTTCGAACGCGTCCAGGGCATTGTCCTTCACTTCCGATAAAAAATTCCGGAACGTCTTCCCG
>JAHELQ010000683.1 GCA_024644125.1 Candidatus Aminicenantota bacterium
CGGCGAATATCCAGCAGAAGCTCCTTGAACGAGATTCGCTCCGGCAGGCGCATACGTAACGGCAACACTGTATTGATAAAATCGTCGCTGGACTCCTGCCGGTAGACCGGAACCAGGACCATCAAATCTTGCTCTCCAGTTAAAGCTTCCAGCAGGCAGATGACACCGCCGCACAGGATCATGTGCAGCATCCGGTCCGATTGTTTGCTCAACGTCTCCAGACGCTCATACTGAGACTCCGTGAAGGAAACGGTCACACTGCCGAAATCCGGTTCTGCGCCCCGGGGGGCGTTATCGAAGGGAAACCTGGTGGCGGCTGGCAAACGCTCGAACCGCTCCAGCCAATATTTCCGCTCCACTGTTTTTTGTCGTGCCGCGGCCCTGTATCGCTCAGATAAATAAGTCTGCTTCATAGGCATATCTCCAACTATATCCTTGTTCGTTAAAAGTCAAAATCTCCGAATTCACCGATATCGATAGCTTCCGATAGACTGTAATCGATGACGATATCATGAATTCTCACTTCGGGATCCGCGGATACGGATGCCAGTATATCCTTGAAATAGTCGCAATACCTGTTGATGGTGTCCGCCAAAAAAAGGGCGGCGGAATATTCAAATGTAAAGCGAACCGCTTCGTAGCCCTCTTTCACCGCCAACACCAACGCCGCCTTGGCATTTGTCCTGGCGGGGCGGATGGCGAATTGCGTGGATGATTTCGGTTTGCCTCCGGAGGATTCGTCCCGCTCATACACGAACCCCACATCCATCAGTGGGAACTTGCCGGCCTGCCGCTTAATCCCCAACACTTCCAGCAGATCTTCAAACTGGAAGTCCTGATTATCCAAAGCCTGAATGACGCGTTCCCCCACTTCCCGAAGAAGTTGACGAAACGTTTTGTCCGCTGCGGGGAAATTGCGCAGCGGCAATGTGTTGACGAACATTCCGATCATGAACTCCAACTCCGACAGACGGCGGCCGCTCACCGGCGTTCCGATCACGATATCCTCCTTGCCGGTTATTTTCGTCAAGAGGACGTAGAACATTGATATCAAAACCACAAAGAAAGTGGCACCCTCGTCGCGGGCCAATGCTTTCAATCGCTCCACCGGCGCCCCCTCGACCGTGAATTCCACATGCTCCGCCCAGGCGGGTGTGTCGCCGGTGCATTCGAAATCTATGGGAAGTTTCAATTCAGGGGGCATAATCGCGAATTGACCGGTCCAAAAATCCTGTTGGTCTTTCAAGAGATCCCGCCTCCGGTGCTGCCATTCGGCGTAATCCTTGTAATGCAGCTCCAGGGGCGGCAGTTCTTCCCCTCGCAAATATTGTTCCACCTCCCGCCGCAGCAGCCGGTGGGACACCAAATCCGTGATCAAATGATGCATGTCAACCACCAACAAACACTGGCCGCCGGTGATTTTAAAAAGCCCGGCCCTCAAAAGTGGTGGGCACGCCAGGTCAAATGGGCGCTTGAAGTTGTCTATGCGCTCTTGAAGTTGTTCCATCGACACATCTTCATACGGCAGTCGAAACTCCACCCGCTCGACTATTTGTTGCACCGGTTCCCCTTCATGCAGAAACAGTGACGCTCTGAGGTTCTCATGGCGGTGGATCAAGCGGCGCAACGCCTCTTCGATGGGCCCCGGCCGGCTATCGCCGGGCAGGGAAACCAATTGCGATTCATTATACTGCAAACTGTCGGTGTCGGTTAGATAATGGACGAACATCCGCTTTTGGGCGGAGGAGACATAGTAATACTCTTTTTTCTCGATCGGCATGACGGCGTCGGGCGTCTCCTGCCCGGCGCCTCCGCCCACGAGCGCCACCAGCCCTGCAATGGTGGGATGATCGAAAAAATCCTTTAGTGGAATGTGAACTCCCAGCGTTTTTTGCGTCTTGGCGATGACAGTGATGGCTTTCAAGGAATCGCCACCCAATTCGAAAAAATCATCTTCCACTCCGATGTCGCTATAGCCGAACAACTCCCGCCAAACGAGGAGCATCCGCTTCTGAATGTCTGTGGCGGGTGCCACGTAAGGGTTGGCCAGGTCAGGCCGCGGATGGGTCACTGTGTCCGGCTCGCGCTTCCGGGCAGTGTCCTGGAGGGATTCCAGATTCACCCAACGGTCGATGCGGCTTTGTAGATCAATCAACGAATGGGTGAGATACGGGAACTTGCCACAGGCCAACACCCGCCGGAACGCCTCCGGCCCCTCCCGGAACGTCATGCGCATCGGCGAGACCTCCTCTATGCCGGCCTCATCCTCGAATGTCCAACCATCCCACCCGACACTGAACCAGGGTTTGTCCCCCCGCTCCCGCTTGCTATATTCCTGCACATAGGCATCCATGAAACAATTGGCCGCCGCGTAGGCTGAAAACCCGAGCCCTCCCAACACAGACGCGATAGAGGACATCAATAGGCAAAAGTCGTAGTCCCTGTCGGCCAACGCCTCTCGCAGCGCCAGCAAGCCATACACTTTCGCCTGGAATTGGCGGGAGAGTTCTTCCCGGTCCATCCGGGAGATCATCCGCATATTGCCCTCCAATTCCGCAGCCGAGTGAATCACTCCGTCAATGCGGCCGAACTGTCGCTCGATTTGGTCAAACGCCGCTTTCAGAAGACGTTCATCCCCCACGTCCACCGGCAGTGGCAACACCTCGGCCCCCAACGATTCCAGGCGGATGATCTTGCGAATTTTCCAGGCCAGGGG
>JAHELQ010000684.1 GCA_024644125.1 Candidatus Aminicenantota bacterium
CAGATGAATCTGTTACAGATTCAGATAAATCGGATCCCCAAGCACGTGCGGCCGGGCGCACGTCTGTTGGATTAGAGTGAGAGTGTGACGAAGAACACACTGCACGCCATGTTCACGACGGAAATCACCGTGGCCCGAACCTCCGACTCGATGATGTAGATGATCGGGAATCAACAAAATCGCCGGCACCATAGGTTTGAAGCGCACCGTCAAAACGTTCGACACTCCATTGGTTATACGCAATAACGTAAAAAAGGTGATTTTTGATTTGAAAAATGGTAAAATTAGTTAAACTTCTTTAAGGTGTTGCTGAATGAGCAAAAAACTATCAGTTGTCGATCTTTTCGCCGGAGCCGGCGGTCTGTCTGAAGGATTTCAGGCTCATGACTGCCAGTTCGTCGCCTATGCCGAAAAAGATTCGTATGCTTGTGAAACGTTATTGACCCGGCACATCTATTGGGAATTGCTCAGAAGCGGCAAGAGAGAGTTGTATCTCGACTATCTGAAGCGAAAGCTCAAAAAAGAAGAATTTCTAAAACTCCAGGAAGGGATAAATCCAGTTATCAATACTGAGATCTCAAATAAAACTCTCCCCGGCGTCATCGAACGAATCTATCAAAATATGGCTGAGTCAGGTGCCGATCACATCGATATCTTCATCGGCGGTCCTCCTTGCCAGGCATACTCGTTAATCGGGCGGGCTCGGGATCCCTATCGTATGGAAAACGATCCCCGCAATATTTTATACAAACATTATGTCCGTTTATTGAAGGAATTCCAGCCCAAAGTATTTGTCTTTGAGAATGTTCCGGGTATTTTAACTGCCGGCAAAGGTGTCCTGTTTAAGGATGTGTGCCGATTGTTCGAGAGAGCGGGATACAAACTCGAGTATCAAATGCTTGATTCATCTAACTTTATGGTCTTACAAAAGCGGCGGCGCGTAATTCTGATTGGCTGGAAAAAAGAGCTGAATCTCTCATATCCAGAATTTTTAAAGGAATCTCACCAATACAAGGTGGAGGACGCCCTCCGCGATCTACCTTCGCTGGAGCCCGGCGAGATAATCGATCCCGGACACTATGCCGGAGAACCTTCCGAGTACCTCTCAAAAATGAAAATTCGCAAAACAGACGACGTATTGACTCAGCATATCACTCGCCCCCTCATTGCCCAGGATCGCGAAATTTACAGGATAGCTCTGGAGAAATGGTTCGGCAATCAGCAGAGACTGAGGTATATCGATCTTCCCGATCATCTCAAAACCCACAAAAACCAGAAATCATTTCCCGATCGTTTCAAAGTTGTGGCCCCCGAGCTTTCCGCATGCCATACAGTCGTCGCCCACATTTCCAAAGACGGCCATTATTACATTCATCCCGACCAACAGCAGAACCGGTCGCTATCGGTTCGCGAAGCAGCCAGGCTGCAATCGTTTCCCGACGATTATTTCTTCGAAGGCCCGAGAACATCCATTCTAGCCCAGGTGGGAAATGCCGTTCCTCCGTTAATGGCAGAGAGAATCGCCTCAAAAGTCAAAGGTTTTTTTCAATGAAAAATGAAAACGTATTCAAACCCCACGCCCGCCTGCTTCTCCAATTGGGCGACCAACTCATCCGCAATGAGAGCATCGCACTCATCGAATTGGTGAAGAATTCCTATGATGCCGACGCGACATCTGTTACGATAAAAATGGAAAAGCTTGAACATCCAGAGCAAGGTAGTATTGTCATCCAGGATGACGGCGAAGGGATGGATGCGGATATTATCCGCAATGTTTGGTTGGAACCCGGAAGCGACTACAAAGCGAAACAGTATAAAGAGAAAAAAAGAACCAAAAAATACAACCGCCTGCCATTGGGCGAGAAAGGAATCGGCCGATTCGGTGTCCACAAACTCGGATACGAGATTGAGCTCACCTCAAAAAAAACCAATCAAAAAGAAGTCTTTCTCAAGATAGATTGGACAAGCTTTGAAGACGCAAAATACCTAAACGAAGTGCCGATCGATATCATCGAGCGCGATGAACCGGAACTATTTTTAGACGGCAAAACCGGAACAAAGATTCTAATCCGCAATCTTAGAACTGAATGGGAAGAGAAGATGGCTCAAGAGGTATATCGCTCACTTAAATCTCTAAGCACCCCCTTCAAAATGATCGATTCGTTCAAAGTAAGTGTAAAAATTGATAAAGAAGAATGGATCAAAGATATCCGTTTGTTCGAAGATGTCGAAGAATTGGCGTTATTTAGGTTCGAAGTAACTCTCGAGAGCAACCTGGTAAAAAAATTCAAATATGAATTCGTTCCATTTCCCAACTTGGAAAAATTGTCTCCGAGAATTGTCCGGCATTCAGATGATGAGATAAAAAAAAGAAAATGGATGGTTTATAACAATAAGAAAAAAGACCCTATTGATTTGGAAGATTTTCACATAGGTCCAGTTCGTTTTGAGGGTATTATTTTTGATGTGGATAGACATATTCTAAAATTGGATCAAATGTACAACAAGACCTTTCGGGAATACCTGAAGCTCAATGGGGGAATCAGAGTATACCGGGACGGGATAAGGGTCTATGACTACGGCGAACCGGGAAACGATTGGCTTGGCCTCGGGACTCGAAGGGTCAATCTACCGACGAAACGGGTTAGTAATAACCTAATCATCGCAGCCGTTCACCTTGATAGAAATGAAAGTTCCGATTTGGTAGAAAAGACTA
>JAHELQ010000169.1 GCA_024644125.1 Candidatus Aminicenantota bacterium
TAACTCCGCATGTGTTGCGTCATTCTTTCGCCACCCATTTAGTGGAAAAGGGTGCGGACCTACGATCGGTGCAAATGATGCTGGGGCACTCCAGTATTTCAACGACGGAAATTTACACCTATGTGTCTCGCGAGCGGGTACGGCAGGTATATCGGCAATTTCATCCGCGAAGCGACAACGAATCCGAATAATAGCAGGATTGCCGCTTAGCTTTTAAAACTATCGGGCTTGTCCAAAAAATTGACCAGCTTTTTGGCTTTTTTCTTCAATTTCCGCAGAGCCTTGGCCTCGATCTGCCGTATACGTTCCCTGGTTACCTGAAACTCCTGACCAACCTCTTCCAATGTGTGCTCGTTTCCGTCCCGGAGTCCGAAGCGCATCTCGATAACCTTCGCTTCCCGTTCGGTCAGGGAGGAGAGAATCAGCTCCAGTTGCTCCTTGAGATTCATTTGCGAGACAATCTCCGGCGGCGATACAGTCTTGTCGTCCTCCAGAAAATCCCGAAGGTGGGAATCGTCGTCTCCAACTGGGGTTTCCAGCGAGATGGGCTCCTGCGCGATTTTCAAGATCTTACGGATTTTTTCCGCCGTATAACCGGTCTCTTCGGCGATCTCTTCCTCAGTCGGTTCCCGTCCCAACTCCTGAACCAGCCGTCTCTGAGTGCGGTTGATTTTGTGGATGGTTTCGATCATATGCACTGGAATACGAATGGTGCGAGCCTGGTCTGCGATGGCGCGGGTAATGGCCTGCCGGATCCACCAGGTGGCGTAAGTGGAAAATTTGTACCCTCTCTGGTATTCAAATTTTTCCACAGCTTTCATGAGGCCTATGTTTCCTTCCTGAATCAAGTCTGAAAACTGCAGGCCGCGATTGATGTATTTTTTGGCAATGGAGACCACTAGCCTGAGGTTGGACTCCACCAGATCGTTTTTGGATAGTTCAATGAGTTTTTGTCCCTCTTCAATATCCGAGCAGGTCTTGAAGAGGTCGTCGGGGGTAATTTCATATTTTTTGTTGAGATTTTCGAGGCGGCGCTCATAATTGGTCGCCTCCTCCGCCAATCGTGTATATTCATCTTCATTATCAGGCGTTTTGGGCATTTCGGCGTAAATCTTCTTAAGCCGGCCCATAATATGGAGATAGTTCTCTTTGAGTTGCTTGATTTTATTGATAAACGCTTTTTTATGTTCATACAGGATCGACATTTCCTGAATCAGATGGGTGATCTCCACCATCTTCTTGGCAATGACGAAATTGGAATTTTTTGATTTTTTCAGTGTCCGCAACTCGCGCTTGAACTTGTTCAGCATCTCGAATTGTTTGAGGAAGCGATTCCGTACCTTTTGTTTTTTGGATTCGTCATACAGATCTTCATGAACATCGATCACTTCGTCGATATCCTTGATCCCCTCCAACACATCGCGGCCAAGGTCGATAACCGAATTCAACACGATGTTAGTTTTAGACAGGGCCTTGATGACCTTTTTTTCGCCCCGTTCGATCTTTTTGGCGATGCGAATCTCCTCGTCGCGTGAGAGGAGGTTTACGCTGCCCATTTCACGCAGGTACTGGCGAACGGGATCTCCCACGATCTCGCTCTTCTCTTCCTGGGCTTTGGAGGGTTTGGGTTTCGGAACCTTGATAATTTTTATATCGTTTTCTTTCAAGTAATATTTGAGAAACTTGATATTCTTCTTTAATATAACCTCGCTTTCGAACAAATTATAAATAAATGTGCTCTCTACGAGGCTGAAATTCTTTTTGGAACGTTTCAGGATAGACTTCAATTCCTTTTTGTATTCGGTCAAAAAATCATTGTAAAGCTTCAACTTGTCCGCTTTGAGTATCGCACGCTTGCGCATAATTTTAACATTTTTTTGCGCAAGAAAAGCCAGGACCTCTTTTTTCTTCGCCAGCAGGTTGTTCTCCTGTAAAAAATCCAGCAGGTCATCGCGTTTCAGCTTTCCCTCGTTCGCTCTGGCAAGTTCATGCAACTCCTTGAAAGCTTTAGGAGAAATGATCGGCCTCAAGCGTTGTTCCTGGTCTGTTTGATCTTCGTTTGTATCAGTGGTGTTATTTTTATCCAACGATTCCTCCTAATTTTTTTTATACATAGTCTGAACAAATTTACTCTTTAATGCCATCAGCTCTTCCACCTCGAGATATTTTTTCTCTTTTGCCTTGATTTTAATTTCACGGTCGATTTCCTTGAGCTTTTGTAGGTTCAGTTTTTCCTGGAATTTCAGGAAACTATTGCCCAGTCGTTCGGTCAATTCTTCTCTTTTTAACTGGACAAAATCCTTCGATGAATTAATGAGATTGAGTTCCCGCTTTTCGGCATCATTCAAACAATCCAGGATTCCTTTAAAATCCTCAATTTCCCGTGTTTGTTCATTGTAATGCCTGATAATCGTTTTGATCAGGTTTCCGCTAGCGAGAACCGACAACATCTCGTCATTGAGAAACGCCTTCACTTCGTCAATAAGATCCGGGGAGATCAGGATGGCTTCGATAAATTCCCGTTCCGCCGGAGTAGCGGCGAAAATACCGCTCGGGGCCTCATTCTTTACGATGGTGTTTTGCCTTATCCTGAAGGCTCCGTGCTCAACTTTAAAAAAATCGGCAGCCATGCGGGTGTATTCCCCACGGATGATTTCATCGCTCATTTTGCCCAGAAAGGTTTTGATAAACTCAACCGCGTCACGTTTCCGCTCCGGAATAGTGAGATCAAAATCCCGCGACGACTTGTCCAATAAAAAGCGGAAACCCTCTCGGGCATTGCTTTGAAGTCGCTGAAATCCGGTCAAACCATATTCCCGGATAAAATCATCAGGGTCTTTTGTACCAGGCGACAGTAAAATCCGGGGATTCACGTTCTGTTCGAACATTTTCTCGATCCCTCGCACCGCGGCGGACACGCCGGCGCCATCCGAATCATAGAACAGGTAGATATCATCGCAAAACCGCTTCAACATCTGAATCTGTTCCGCTGTTAGCGCCGTACCCAATGACGCGACAACATTCTTGACTCCCTCCTGGTACAACGAGATCATATCGAAATACCCTTCCACAATGACTACGGAATTGGAGTTGCGGATGTGTTGCTTGGCGGTGTTGAACCCGAAGAGGTTCTTACTCTTTTTGTAGAGAGGTGTATCGGGGGAATTGAGATATTTGCTGGACTCGTCGAACATGGTCCGGCCGCCGAAGGCGATGCTGGTACCGGATTCGGAAAAAATAGGGATCATGATGCGCCCCCGGAAACGGTCATACAACTTGCCAGGTCCTTTTTTGACCAACAAACCATTTTCCACCGCTTTATCGATAGAAAATTTGTGTTTGGCCAGGTAACGATGCAAGCCATCCCAACCGTTGAATGCGTAACCCAACGAGAATTCGGCAATGGTTTCGTCTGTGATTCCTCGTTTACGGAGATATTCCAACGACTGTTTGCCTTCGCCGGAATTATACAGATTGTCCACGAAATATTTCAACGCTGCCTCGTTGATATGTACATAATCGTCTTTTTTTATCCCCGGCTTCCAGTCCGCGCGTTCCACCGGAATGCTGAACCGGTCCACCAAAAAATTAATTGCCTCGGGGAAGCTGAGATTTTCCATCTCCTGAACCAGAGTAAACATATCCCCAAATTTATTGCAACCGAAGCAACTAAATGTGTTCTTCTCCGGCATCACAAAAAAAGACGGCGTCTTCTCCGAGTGAAACGGACACAGAGCTTTATAGTTCTTGCCCGCCGGCTTCAGATTCACATAAAGAGATGCAACATCAACGATAGATAATCTAGCTTTTACCTGGTCCTTAACTTCCATTCAACAAAATAATTCAAACAATGATAACAAGTATAATGATATAATATTTTATATTTGTCAACAAAATCTCGTTAAATCACTACCAAAAAAGACAGGCCTGCAAACGCTCCGCCCAGGTCGATCTTCTCATCGAACGGGGTGATGGAAACGCTACTGTAACCGGCATTCAAATCCAGAATGAACCGGGATGAGAGATTGAATTCGATTCCCGCCTCCAGGCAATAACCGCTACCGCTGTCTTCGATGGCGCCGATTGTAGACTCTTCTTTGAACGATAAATAGGTATAACCCCCTCCAACATAGGGGTTGACTTTCCCCAACGGAGCTGTAAATCGTAATGACAAATATAGAGGATTGAGGGTTAGACGGGTTATGTCTCCGGTGTATGTGGTTTCGGAAAACTTTTTGTACTGCAACCCGGACACCCATACATAAAATCCATTCCAGACATGGACTCCGAGTTTCAAGCCATACACCAAATCCCCATCGTACACCTCTTTGAAGATTTCGTCGCTGGGTATGAAATACCCGCTGGTAACTCCTACTTTAAAGAGGTCTCCTGCAAATAAAGTAATTCCACAAAAAAACAAAAGAATAAAGATTACTTTTCTCTGCATTATGTATAGATATCAAATATCTTAGTAAAAGTAAACATTTTTAGCAAGATTCCTTACAAAATTGCTAATTTTTTATCTTCCCCCATCAATCCCAATACCCCCGCTTTTCAGCGGCCAATCCCGCTTTACCCAGATATTCCACCACATCCCAAACATCACCGGAGCGGATATTTTTAGATTCACAGATGCCTCACTATCTTCCGATTTAAATTACCGTGACATGGCTGAATTCCCAACTAAAATTCGGAGGATCTTCACTTTTTATGTTTGCCGGGCATTTCATCTCTTTTCATTTGGCGGGGCGTCCTGTATAATTTACGCGGTGATAACTGGATGCGTAGAATAGTTGGATATAAAATTAGTTTTAGGTGGAACCGGAATTGATTAAAGCGAAGGTGAAGATCCAGAAAAAGATTTTTGTGTCGCAGGAGAGTGGATTCGGTGTGTTCAAAGTATCGGTCCAGGGCAAACAGCAGGGACTGGTGATCGTGGGCAATCTCTTTGACGTGAACGAAGGCGACTTCCTGGAAATCGAGGGGGAGCTCACACGGCATCCACGCTTCGGCGAACAGGTGAAAATCTCGCAATTCGAGTTCATTCTTCCCCAGGATAGCGACGGAATCATCCGCTACCTCTCTTCAGGCCGCATCAAAGGGCTGGGCAAAATAACTGCGGAGAAAATCTACGAGCATTTCGGAAGTCAAATCCTCGACATCCTGGAAAACGACCCGGACCGTCTCCGGGAAATCAAAGGGATGAAGAAGACAATCATCGACGAGATCAAAAAAAACGTCAAAGGGAGTCGCGTCATCCGCGAGTTGACAGTAAAACTCTCGCCTTTTGGGATCGGGAACGAAACCATATTTAAACTGCATAAAGAATTCGGCGACAATGCCCTTCATATTTTGGAAAACGATCCTTATATCACCATCGAAAAAATCCGCGGCATCGGCTTTAAAACCGCGGACACAATCGCCCGGGCTTATGGCATCCCCATCGATGATCCGAATCGTTTGATAGCGGGAATCGATTTTTTGCTGGACCAATTCGAACAACGAAACGGGGATCTTTACGTGGAGGAGGAGTTGCTCCTCGAGAGAAGCGCCTCCATGCTGGCTGTGGATGTAGAAAAAATCCAGACTGCCGTCCAGCTCAAACTCAAACGTAATGAACTGGTGACAGAACTTATACCGGAGAAGGTCCTCCTCAGTTTCAAAAATTTTATCCTGGAAAATTCGATCGCCCGCAAATTGTATGAATTGAGCGATGGAAGCATGCATGGGCCGGAAGTGACAGTGGATCTTCAGTTTTTGCGCCAACGGCTGGCTCTAACCCTTACCACCGAACAGGAGGAGGCGGTGAAGTCCGCTGTATCCAATCATCTCACCATTGTCACCGGCGGCCCCGGGACAGGCAAAACCACCATTATCCGAGCCATCATCGAAGTACTTCTGGACAATAAGAAGAATGTCCTCATTGCCGCGCCCACCGGCAGGGCGGCAAAACGGATCGAGGAGACCGCCGGCTACTCCGCCTCGACCATTCATCGCATGTTAAAGGTCAATCCGGAAACCCGGACATTTGTCCATAACGAACAAAATCCCTTGCAAGCCGATACCATCATCATCGACGAGTCGTCGATGATCGACTCATTCGTGTTTTACAGCCTCTTGACGGCTCTGGACAAACGGGCGCAACTGATCATCATCGGCGACAAAGACCAGCTCCCCTCAGTGGGCCCCGGAAACATTTTGAGGGACATCATTCAGAGCGGATACTTCAACACCATCTACCTGAGCCGGAACTTCCGCCAGAACGAGGATAGTCTCATCATAGACAACGCCTACCGGATCAACAATGGCGAGCCCCTCGCCATTCAACCGTACTCCGAAGACCTTGATTTTGTCGTGCTTCGGGTGCAAAACGAAGAACAGGCGCTTCAAAAAGTTTTGCGTATTTTGGAATACCTCAAAAACGATTTCAGTTTCAACTCTCAGGATTTGCAAATTCTCATCCCCATGTACAGGGGCGAAGCGGGCATCGACAATGTGAACCATCTCATTCAAGAACAATTCAACCCCGGTGGTTTTTTGATAAAAAAGGAAAAAACCGCGTTTAAAATTCACGATAAAGTAATGCAATTGCGTAACAACTACGAGAAGGAAATCTTCAATGGAGAGCAGGGAATCGTAGAGACCTACGACGACGAGGAAAAACTCTTGAGCATCAACTTCGACGGTTACTTCGTCGAATACCATACAGAAGAGATCGATGAGTTGACGATCTCGTACGCCATGTCGGTACACAAGTCCCAGGGTTCCGAATACGACACGGTCATTCTGGTGCTGCTCCCATCGCACTCCATTATGCTGAATCGCGAAATATTCTACACCGCGGTAACCCGGGCGAAGCGGAAGATCTATCTCATATCGGACGATCAAACAATTCAGCGAGCCATCCTCAACTCCAGCCCTCGCCAACGGAAGACCCTCCTCCCTCTCCGTTTACACCAAATCTTCGAAGGCGACGATAGCGAATGACGTGACGCGAACCAGGAAATTTTGGTATAAGATCTATTTGACTTGTTTTGTGAGAAGTTTTCGGGTATGATGGGCCTGGGAAAATGAAAAAAGAAAAAAAGCCGATTGGTAAAAAGCAAAAGCCCTTTTGGGGATCTTATGAAAAAAAACGTCCGCCCAGCCGGAAGATCATTGAAAAGGTGGAACAACCGCCCCATGAAAAAGTGGCATGGAAACCCGGCAATATGATATATCCGTTGCCGGTAGTGCTGGTCAGTTGCGGCGATCTAGAGGGAGAGCACAATCTCTTCACCGTGGCCTGGACTGGAATTCTATCCACCGATCCTCCGTTCTGTTACATATCGGTCCGTCCAGGACGCCATTCCTATGACTTGATCAATCGGCATCAGGAGTTCGCGATCAACCTCACCACTAAATCATTGGCGCGGGCCACCGATTGGTGCGGTGTTCGCACAGGCAAAGAGCTGGATAAATGGTCGGAAATGCATTTGACGCCGGTACCGGCAAAAAAAATCAAAGCGCCCGTGGTGGCGGAGTCCCCGGTCAACATTGAATGTATTGTGCGGGAAACAAAAGAGTTGGGCTCACATGTCGTGTTTTTGGCGGAAATTGTTCAAATTCAGGCTAGCCGGGATTATATCGATGAGAAGACTGGCTCGCTCAACCTGGAGAAGGCCCACCTCATTGCCTTTTCCCACGGAAAATACTATGAACTTGGGAAACGCCTGGGCAATTTCGGTTATTCGGTGGAAAAGAAAAAGACAATAAAAAAGCGCCGCACCGGCGGGAGTTGAAAATCACCAACGAAAGAGTATAATGTAACCATGAAAATGTGCACACCGAATTCATTATCGAAATATATTCGCATCGCCCTCTCCATTGTGGTGATGGGCATCGGTATCATCTACAAAAACTGGTTGGGTCTGTTGGGCTTACTAACGTTGGCCTCCGCGTTGACCGGCGGCGGATGTCCCTGGGTCATTAAATTCGACCGCGACAACGGCTTCAGACAAGACGGGGATAGTTAACCGCCGGTATACCGCTGGAAATGCGCCTTAAAATCTTCGTACACAGAGGCGATTCCCTGATCCAGAGAAATTTTTGGCTGCCAACCAAGCTCACGGATGCGGGTGATATCCAATAACTTGCGAGGCGTCCCGTCGGGACGGGAAGAATCCCACTTCAGCTTCCCTTCGTAGCCAACGATCCGTTTAACCGTTTCAGCCAGCTCTTTAATGGTGACATCCTCACCGCAGCCGATATTTACAATTTCACCGGTATTCTGGTAATCAAATTTCTCCATCAAAAACACGACCGCGTCAGCCAGGTCATCGGCATGGAGGAACTCCCGCCGCGGCGAGCCTGTCCCCCATAGGGTCACCTCAGAGAGACGTTCGACCTTCGCCCGGTGGAATTTCAAAATCAACGCGGGTAACACATGGGAATTTTCAGGATCGTAGTTATCGTTTGGACCGTAAAGATTGGTGGGCATTACGGAAATGTAATTGGTGCCGTATTGCTGGTTGAAGTAGCGGCACATTTTCAGCCCCGCGATTTTGGCAATTGCGTAGGCTTCATTGGTTGGCTCCAACGGCGAACTGAGAAGATGCTCCTCTTTCATCGGTTGAGGAGCGAACTTCGGATAAATACAGGAACTCCCCAGGAATAACAATTTTTTGACGCCGAATTGATGAGAGGCCTTGATGACATTATTCTGGACCGCCAGGTTGGAGTAGATAAATTCGGCGGGATAGGTGCTGTTGGCCATGATCCCCCCTACTTTTGCCGCCGCCAGAAACACATAGTCCGGCCGCTCGCTCGCGAAAAACTCTTCGGTCAATCGCTGATTTTCAAGATTCAATTCCCGATGGGTGCGAACCGTCAGATTGGCGTAGCCGCTATCGGCCAACTTCCGGCAAATGGCGGAGCCCACCAAACCCCGGTGTCCTGCAACGTATATTTTTGCATGTTTATCCATTGTTGTTCCCCCGTTTTGTGTTTCTAATGTACATTGGCTATATTTAAGATCGTGCGCAATGTTCTGATGGTGATGAATACATCGAGCCAAAAAGAATATTCCACCGTGTAATAAGCGTCGAGGAAAAGGGCCGTGTGAAACGGCATAGAACCGCGTCCCGCCACCTGCCATAAACCGGTGATTCCCTGGGGCGAATCGAAGCGGTGTTCCGCCCAGGAAGGGAACATCTCCACTTCGTAAGCCAGAGCCGGCCGGGGCCCCACGAAGGACATCTCGCCCTTCAACACATTGATGATCTGAGGCAATTCGTCCAGACTGCTTTTTCGTAAAAAGGTACCGGTGAAGTTTATTTCACCCCGGTTTTTCAACTTGCGAATCCGTTTCCCCACCTCGGACAACACATTGGGAGAGAAGGCCGTCTGCTCCTCCTCTGACAGGAGCGTGCGGATAAAATCCCTGTGGTTTTCATCCACATCCGTTTCCTTCATACCCGAGACAATGCTCATGGTCCGGTATTTCAACAGCCGGAAGGAGCGTCGCAGCAATCCCACCCGGACCTGTTTGAACAACACGGGCTTGCCGAAGCTCAACCGGATCATCACGCTCAAAAATGGATGCAACAACCCGAACACCGGCACCAGTATCAATGAAAATAGAAGATCCAGAATTTTCTTGACCACCCGCCGGTACACGATGGATGTCTGCGATTTAATCTCGATGGCGGGGATCTGGTCCAGAAACACGGTGGAAAATCCGTTGTTCAATTCCAGGTTGTATATATTGAAGAAAAACACCTTGAGGTTTTTCTTGCAGATACGTCGCTTGACTAATTGCACTTGCCGAAAATAGTCCTCCCACATTCCGCCGCGGGTAGAAACGCCGCTCTAGGGCCGGTAATCCATAAAAACGAAGCCATTTCTCGCCGATTGCAGAATATCTTCCAACCGGTCGAATTCCTCGATATGCGTGAGACCACCCGCAATCTTTTCAAAAAATATCTCCCGGTGGTCGCCGGACAAATGGACAAACACGTGCTGGGTGGCCAGCAGCCTTT
>JAHELQ010000003.1:0-18883 GCA_024644125.1 Candidatus Aminicenantota bacterium
GCAATAGGTGGTTTTTTGGGTTATCAAACCTTTGCAGGAATCGCATTTGACGGAATATTCCAGACTTTTTTTAGAATGGAACAATTTAAGGTCTTCTACCAACACTTCTGCGGGGATAGCGAATCCCACGTTGTCGGCATTGGTGAATTTAGACGTGGTCACTCCGATGACATCGCCCCTGGAATTCACCATGGGGCCGCCGGAATTTCCCGGGTTGACTGCGGCGTCGGTCTGGATATATTGGCGTCCGTCGATGAGCTGTTGCTCTGAGGAGATGATTCCTTCGGTCTCGGTGTAGGGCATTCCGAATGGGAAACCCAGGACGAGGACTTTGTCGCGGTTGTGGATCCGGGCAAACTTCAGCGGCGGTACGTCGTTGTTGTTCAAATTTTCTTCTGTGTGCAGGAATGCAAGGTCGCTGCGGGGATTGACGAACACTACCCGCGCTTCGTAGCGGTCCCTATTTTGGTCTTCTATGGATACGGTTTTGAATCCCTGTACCACATGGTAGTTGGTTACCAGGATGTTGATGTTTTTTACAAAAAAGCCGCTTCCGCTGCCGGCGGAAGTATTGATTTTATATACGTTGCGCGATATCTGATTAGGAACTTGTGTCATGGTTTATCCTTAATTCCCATTGTTTATTTCCCGAAGAGCGAACCGAAGAATCCCTTTGATTTTTTTTGGGATTTTGGATTCTGGGATTGTTCTTGCTCGTCCCAGAGTAGCGAGCTGAAGAATCCTTTCGATTTTTTCTGGACTTTGGGATTCATTATCTCCGATATAGCTCTCCATAAAACGCTCGCCGCTTGATGCCACGGTTGCTGATTGGAGGCCACGAGGGCATTGGTCACGTTTCTGATGATGTCTTCGGGAGCCTGGGAATAGTAAAACAGGCTGAAGAAGGCGCTCTCGATGGTCAGAACCGCGCCGATATAATCTTTGCGGTCGATTTCTCCTTTTGCGTTGTTGAAGTATTGTTCAAAATTCGAACGGATATTTTCATAGGTGCCCTTGATCTTGAAGGGGATGAACACATTGGCGTTGTACATGTCTTTGGAAAAATCGTTTCCGGTAAGAGTTTGCAATTGTTTGAGGAATTCTTTTCCGTTGGCGATTCTCTCGGGAATTTGGATTTGCTGGTTCTGGAGAGAAGAGATATTTTTTTCCAATTCCGAGCGAATAACGCCCTGAGGAGACATGTAATAGTCTATTTTCTTAAGAGTGATGTCGATGATGTCCAGGCAATATTCGTACGCCCGGGCGCGCTCGAAATAATTCAAGTATTGCAACGCCTCTTTTATATAGAGGTGGAATTTGTTCCAGGCTGTGATCATTTGTTTTTGCGTGAAACGCTGTATGCGGGGAGGTTGCAGGTGAGCGGCGCCGAATTTTTTTATCAAATCGTCGTCATAGGCGTCTGCGTAGGTGCAAATCTCTTTGAGCACCTCAAAGGTCTTGTAGGGTTCGCATAGTTCCAGGACCTCGGAGTACTTGAATCTCAACTCGTCTCTGTCGAGGGTTATTTTGGCGAGGTTTAACGGGAAAAAATTCAATTCCACTATCTGACGGAGGAGTGGGATGTTGGCGGACATTGGGATTTTCAAGAATGGAGCCACGATATTGAGGTGGGTCTCTTCTATGGTCAAATACAATATGATCGAACCGTGTGGAATGACGAATTTTGACCTGCCGTTATTTCCATTACCCTGGACCATAGAGGAATCGATACTTTCCAGGAGACTTACAATGGATTCTTTGTATTGGCCTTTCTCGAACAGGTCCACGGTTAAATCCCATTTCTCCGAGTCGATCTGGCGCTGGCGTGTGCCCGGTAGGGCAGAATCGAAGGATGGTGCATGATTTATCATATTATCTCACTTTTGTTCCATAAATTTGTTTTCATTAAGGACGGAATAATCATTGTATAGAAATGAAAAAAACTTGTCAATATTAATTTTAAACAATCGGCCGGATATTGGTTCAGGCGAGGATCTCTGGAGTGACAATCCATTCCAATTCCCATTTTCCGAAGGCGCCCCGCAAGCATACTATGCCGGCGTTTCTGAAATGGATCGGCATACGTTTTGGGTCGCCGGTGAGCAAATGGGAGGCCAATCGAGCCAGATGGGGGAGATGCCCGACGATGACCAAATCGCCGATATCCAACGCTTCCAATTCAATGGCAATATCGAAGACAGGGTCGTTGGGGTTGAGATTTTCGTGAACGATGAGCGTGATGGCGGAGTCGATGGTCTTTCGCAGAATTTCCGCTGTTTCCCGGGCGCGGTATTTTCCGCTATGCCAGATGGCCGCCGGGCGCGGATTTAATTGTTTGAAAAAGGTCGCGGTTTTTGTGATTCCGGCGATTCCAGTCTTCGTCAAACGGCGCTCCGGGTCGTCTGGCGTGCTATCCGCTTCTGCATGTTGGATCAAATAGAGTAACATGTTATTTTCCTTTGATAAATTTTAATGGGAATCGAACGACCCAATTTTATCAAGGATTTTATTGGAACGCAATCCAATTTTTTAAAGGTAATGGCGGATTGACACATTCCAGGTTGTCTCTTGACGCGGAAGTGGAAAAGTATTAATTTAATAGATTGTTAAGTTCGAACGAATCTGTGAGGAGGTACAGGCGAATGAAAATCGATATGTCGGGAATGAATGTCGTGGTGACTGGGGCTAGCCGGGGAATCGGCAGGGCGATCGCCCTGGCTTTGGGAAGCGCGGGCGCCAGGGTGGCGGTGCATTACCGGGAGAATGAGGCGATGGCTCTGGAGTTGGCTGGGGATGTTGGTAACGGTTCGCAGGCGTTTCAGGCGGACCTCGAGGATATGGGGCAGTGCATGCGTCTGTTCCGGGAAGTCATGAACAGCTTTGGGCGCATTCATGTGTGGATCAACAATGCCGGTATTGCGTTGAAGTCCCCGGATACGATGGATGGTGATGAATGGATCGCCAATTGGGAGAAGACGATGACTGTCAATGTGACGGCCAGCGCGCTTTTTTGCCGGCTGGCTGTGGCGCATTTTAAACGGCAGGGAGGCGGCCGTATTGTCAATATCGCGTCACGGGCCGCGTTTAGAGGCGATACTCCCGAGTATCTCGCCTATGCCGCTTCGAAGGGAGCGATCGTGTCTTTGACCCGTTCCATTGCCAGGGGGTATGGGAAATCTGGAGTCTCCGCCTTTGTTGTGGCTCCAGGTTTTGTACGCACCGATATGGCGCAGGAGTTCTTCGATGAATATGGGGAGGATTTCGCTCTCGGCGATATTGCCCTTCCAAGACTGACGGAACCGCACGATCTAGCTCCGATGGTTGTATTATTGGCCAGCGGATTGGCGGATCATGCCACAGGCTCCACCATCGATATCAATGCCGCCAGTTACGTGCATTGATATTTTTCTTTACTTTGGAGTTGGCTTTTTATACAATACAGGATGAACATGACGGAGGGATTTGATGACAACCATCAAAAGCAATTATACGCACGTGTTTGAGCGAAGGGAGGAATTTCCTTCCATGAAGCGGCGTTTCAACGATTTTTCCCTGGCCTATTTTGACGGTCCTGGGGGAAGCCAGGTACCCATGCAGGTGCTGGAGTCTATGAATAATTATTATATGAACAGCAACGCCAATAGTCACGGCTTGTTTGTCACTTCCATGGAAACCGACCGTTTGATCGCAGATGCCCGCGATACGATGGCGGCGTTTTTAGGAGCCGGAAGCAGCCGGAGTATCTCCTTCGGCGCCAACATGACGACATTGAATTTTTCGTTGAGCCGGGCTTTGGGCCGGTACCTGGAACCAGGCGACGAGATAGTGATTACGCAACTGGATCATGAAGCCAACCGGCAACCATGGCTGTCCCTGAGGGAGGCTGGAATAGTTGTCCGCGAGGTGAAAATCACATCTGATTTTACACTCGATTATGGTGATTTGGAAGAAAAGATAAACGAGGACACCCGGCTGGTGGCGGTTGGATATTCATCAAACGCGTTCGGCACTGTGAACAACATCGCCAGGATCCGTGAATTGACCTACCAGGTCGGCGCATGGTTGTTGGTGGACGCTGTTCATTATGCGCCCCATTTTCCATTGGACGTGAAAGCGTCGGGGATCGATTTTTTACTGTGTTCCGCCTACAAATTTTACGGACCGCATGTCGGAATTTTATATGCGAAGGAGGGGCTCCTCGACCGGTTGCCTACCGATCGGCTTCGCACGCAGGCGCAAACGGCTCCCTATTGTATCGAGACAGGAACGCTGAACCACGCGGCCCTCGCCGGTGTCAAAGGGGCTGTGGATTTTATCTCCACTTTTGGCAAGAGCGATGATTTCCGGTCCGCGATTGTGGAGGGGATGACCGAGATCGCCGCTCACGAGGAGGAAATGGCCTCCGCCCTATATCAAGGCCTTTCGGCAATACCCGGCCTGTCATTGAAGGGACCGTCGTTTGATGTTTCCCATCGCGCTCCCACAGTGTCGTTTGTCATCGATGGTCTAGATCCTGCGACCGTGAGCCGAAAACTTGGGGAGAAGGGGATTTGCTCCTGGGATGGACATTTTTACGCTATCCGGCCGATGGAGGTTTTGGGGCTTTTGGATCGGGGAGGCGTGATCCGCCTGGGGCTGTCGCTATACAATACTCCCGAAGAGGTGGACCGGGTAATCGGAGACGTACGGAAAATCGCCCGCGAAACCGGGAATTAGAGTTAAGGAGAGCGATGGATAATTTTTCCTTCTGGTATACGGCGGTTTTACTGGTATTGATGACCGCGGTGTTGGTGATGGAGGTGATCGAAACCGACATCGCAATCTTCACTGTGTTGATCTTGTTGATAATCGGAGGAGTAATCGATGTGCAGGAGGCCTTCTCCGGTTTTTCCAACCACGGCATGTTGACCATCGGCTTTTTGTTCATAGTCGCTTCCGCATTGCAAAAGACAGGCGTCCTCAATCAGTTGGGCGATGTGTTGCTGGGAAGGAACGGTAGCGTTACCAAAAAATTGCTCCGTTTTTTGCCGCCTGTCTCCGCTATTTCAGCCTTTTTCAACAATACTCCGATTGTGGCGATGTTGATTCCCGTGGTGCGTTTTTGGGCGCGGAGAAACAACATGTCTGCGTCCAAGTTCTTGATTCCCCTCTCTTACGCGACGATCCTGGGGGGAACCTGCACGCTTATCGGCACCAGTACCAATCTGGTGGTTCACGGCTTGATGCTGGAGAACGGACTGGAAGGGATGGGGTTCTTCGAAATTTCCAAAGTAGGGATTCCGATCACATTGTTTGGCCTCGCTGTCATTTCATTGTTTGGGCATAGGTTTTTACCGGAACGGAAAGAACCGATGACCCAATTGGGGGAAATGACCAGGGAATTCGTGGTGGCCATGAAAGTGGAGGAGCAATACCAGCATATCGGCCGCTCGATCGAAGATGCTGGGCTGCGCCATTTAAGAGGATTGTTTTTGTTTCAGATCGAGCGGGAAGGGCATTTTATGACCTCTGTCGGCCCTGAGGAGAAAATCCGTGTCAATGACCGTCTGTTTTTTACCGGATTGCCTGAAACGATTATGGAATTGCAACGGACGCCGGGTTTGTGTTTGTTGAAAGATGTGCCGTTCGATTTGAAAAATTTCGATTCGGATAATTTAAGGACATTCGAGGTGGTGGTTTCAGCCAATTCGCCGTTAATCGGGAAAAATATCAGAAACAGCAATTTTCGCAGTACGTACAATGCGGTGATTATCGCCATCCACCGCTCCGGCGAGCGGGTGAAGGAGAAAATCGGCGACATCGTGGTGCACGTGGGGGATACGTTATTGATCCTGGCGCCCAATAATTTTATGCAGCGTTGGTATCACACGAAAGATTTTTATCTGGTGTCGCGATCGGTGGAGGTCTCCTCCAAACCCCGCTGGTATTCCTATTTCTCGTTGTGTATCCTGGGAATCATGATTCTTTTGATGGCAACCGGCGTCGCTCCGGTTTTGGTTGCGGTCAGCGGGTCTGCGTTGGTTTTGATTCTTTCCCGGTGCATCACTTCGGAAGATGCCCGCGATAGTGTGGATTGGAAGGTGTTGCTCATCATCGCGTCGGCGTTTGGAATCGCCAAAGGCATCAGTAATTCGGGGCTGGCGACATTTCTTGCCCAGACAGTGATCCAGATGGTGGGGACTCTTGGGCCTCTCGGAATGTTAGGGGCAGTGTATTTCATGACAAGTTTTTATACTGAAATTATTACCAACAATGCCGCCGCCGCGTTGTTGGTGCCGATCGCCATTTCCGTGGGGCAGCAAGCGGGCATCGATCCGCGAGCGTTTTTACTGGCTGTCGCCATTGCAGCATCCGCCAGTTTTGCAACGCCCATAGGATACCAGACAAACCTGATGGTCTATGGTCCCGGAGGCTACCGGTTCAGGGACTTTTTGAAAGTCGGTCTTCCGCTGAATATATCTGTGGGCTTACTGGCGATAGCGATCCTTTATCTATTTTATTTCTAAACGCTCAAGCCCTGCCTGCTTCATTCAATACTTCTTGCAGGTAGGGATTTTCCAATTTTTGCGTTTTTAAAAAACTGTTGACGTTATCAAGGGCTTTGTGCAATTGATGGCGTTCCTCCGGATCGAGGACATGGTTGTCATTCCTGTCGAGGTAGCGCAGGACCGCGTACAGCATCCCCAATTCCAATTCCGACAGGGTTTCGTTTTGCGAATCCACTTTGCTGAACTTTTCCAAAATCTCGATTCCAAGTTCCAATTCTTCCGGCTCCAGGAGCGAGTTTTCGTTCAAATCCAGGTAATCGAGAATTTTGTTAACGATTGCAAGTGCATTGCTTGTGGGTTTGTGTAACCGGCCCAAAATCCTCCGCGCCATCAGTCTTTCCTTTGAATCCAGGGTTTTGGAACCATTACGGTCGAATCTTCCGACAATTCCTCCCAGGTTCCGCTTTCCTTCTATATCAAGATTGTTGAGGGCTTTGAAAAGCCGTGGGTCTTCTTCGCCAGTGAT
Organism: Candidatus Aminicenantota bacterium; assembly: GCA_024644125.1. Taxonomy (GTDB): domain Bacteria; phylum Acidobacteriota; class Aminicenantia; order UBA2199; family UBA2199; genus JAHELQ01. Next base: position 7,015 of record JAHELQ010000003.1, read on the forward strand.
GGCTAAAAAATCATCAACCATAGGAATAAGATTTAATTCGCTTCTTTTTGTATTCATCATTACCTCAGCCAATAATTTTAAGAGATGAGGCCCCATATGTCAAGTCGAAGGCCGCGATGAATCCATCGCCTTATCAATCACTGGCGAACCCATCTTCGCCTTCTCTCTTGCTTTATGGCATAAACGAAGAGTTCATCGGGCGCTTCCCATGATTCTTTTCAAATTAGCTCCTTAGAATCATAATTAAATACTTTCGGATAAAATTTTTTTTGGAAAGGGGGACCGGGGACAGGCAAATTGTTGCGTGTTGGGTTGAGGTGTTGGGGCGAACGATGCTTCGATGCGTCGCTGCTGGATCACAGAAGCAAAACTAGCTTGTTCCCCCGTCGTGCATTCGCCCGGTAAACCGCTGAAAGAATGCGGACAATTTCTATCCAGATAAACTGAAATGTGAGAAGGGAAAGATTTTTTTTTAGAAAGATCTTGACATTATTTTGCCAGTGTAGTATACACTAAACGTCCGCTAATAATGCTGATATTTGGGAGGATTGAAAAAGATATATGGGACTTTAAGGAGGTTAGAGGGACTTGTATCAATATATCAAGTTTATTTATTACCCCAATAAATGCCTGGATGAAGTGAAACTAAGTTTGTGTGGGATTAAAGGGACCAGGAGTAAGGTTGAGCGTTACTCCCTTTTAAAAATCAGCCATTTGTAATTACATCATGCTAATTGAGAACGACGTTTACAAAAATCTTCTACAATGTTCATATTAACTATATGCCTTTCTAAGCCTTTTATCGACATTTATATAAAAGTTGAGAAACAAGGCGGCCGGGACAATTTTTTCGAATGCTGCCCGTAGCCGTTTTGAGTAAAATAAAATGGAGGGATACAAAATGACAGAGAAATCCATTGGTAATGATGGACCAAAGTTGTTATTTACATGTTCTGGAGCATCGAATGTAGGTGAAATTGCGGACCTAGCAGCACGCAAGCTATTTAAAGAAGGCGTGGTGCGAATGTCTTGTATCGCGTCGATAGGTGGGCGCATCGAGTCCCAGATTGCTCATACGAAGAATTCACCCCAGGTCATCGCATTGGACGGTTGTGATAAGGATTGCGTAAAGAATGCCCTTAAGCACACTGGACTCAAACCTCATATCCATATACGGTTGAGCGATATCGGGATGATTAAAGGAGGCACCCTTGTAAACGAAGAGTCGATAGACAAAGTGGTGCAGCATACGAAAAAATCATTATAAGGGAGAATAAACCATGAAAGAGCAACAAAGACCAACATTACTAATGGCATGTTCAGGAGCATCAAATGTGGGCGAAATCGCGGACCTAGCAGCGCGTAAACTTTTCCGCGAAGGTTCGGTGGTAATGACTTGCCCAACGGCAATAGCCGGGCGGATTGAGTCTCAACTGAAACGTATCCAGAAAGAATCAAACGTAATCGTATTAGACGGCTGCGAAAAAGATTGCGTGTGCCGGACCCTTAAATTTGCGGGCTTTAGTAGTTTTGTTCATATACGATTAAATGATATCGGACTGACCAAAGGCGGAGCACCGGTGAATGAAGAGACCGTCGACCGAGTGGTAAAACATGTCATGAGCCTTATCAAAACATCGTCACTTTGGGAGGAAACTTTCTCTTTCTCTTATGATTCCTCAAAGGCGGTACCATATAAAGCATAAGTGGATTACCAGGTGTAGGTCTCTTGTACTCTCTTAAGCAGGGGGACAAAGAAAGGAGGAAAGTGTGAGCTGGTACAAAAGCCTGAAAAATATGAAACAGAGCCAGGAAGAGTTTTTTAAAATCCGGTGCAAAAAGTGTCTTATGCCCAACTTTGTCAGCACGTGGAATAGTCCCGAAGGCAATGCATGCGAGTATTGTTCTCCCGGTGAAGAACGGGAAATCATATTTCCGGATGATATGTCAAATGATAATAAAGATATGACGATATCAGACATCGTGAAATTGGTCCATTCTGAAAAGAAAGGGAAGTACGACTGCATGGTCTCGATTACCGGGGGAAGAGACAGTACATACATGATGTACTATGCAAAGGAAGTTCTCGGTCTTAATCCCGTGGCTTTCAATTTCCACACCGGCTTTGTGACCGATGTCGCCCAAGAAAATATGATCAACGTGACGAACACGCTGGGCATTGATTTTATTCAATTCAGGATTGACGGGAGATTTCTTAAAAAATTGTGCAGGGGATTTTTTCTCAACAATGGGGAAGTTTGTTCGGTTTGTCACCAGGGACATTTTTATACCGTTCAAAAGGTAGCCCAGTGGACCGGCCTCAAAGTGCTTTTGCGCGGCCTATGCAAAAAAACCGAAGCCAACTATCTTGTTCCCGAATATTTTAATTGGTACAGTATGAACGACGACGATTTTAATGCAAGGGTCAATGGGTTTGCCGAATCCGAGGGAATTACCCGGGATGAATTGGACACCCACGATGATTTTTTGCATATGCGCGATTGGACCGACAATGAAATTAAAAAAATCGATTTGCCAGACATGTTGGATTATAAACAAGAGGCGATTTCAATGGTCCTCAAAAAGCTGAACTGGAAACAAAACAACGAATTTATCCACCTGGATTGTCTATATAACCCTATACTGATTTGTAGCCAGCGTTATGCAGAAGGTTACAGCGAGAAACAGTTTATCATTAGTAATTTGGTTATAGATGAAATCGGCCCCGAAGAAGGAAAGAAGTTGCTTATGGCGGAAGAAAATATCGGTTTCGAGGATTTATCAGGGCTTAGTAAATTTCTGGAAATCATAGACGTCGATCTCCCGACTTTTGAAAAGACGGTACAGAGACATTGGAACGTTAGGGAATGTTCCCCGGTTAAAGGTGGGGGAAGCGCTTGACTTCCCTGGACTGACTGATCATGAATCCAATGACAAAATCACGAATCGCTTCCCATTGGGGGGTTAATGCTGAAGGGGAAGTGGAATGCGCACTGTGCCCCCGGAATTGCCGGTTAAAGCCGGGCCAGTTCGGTTTTTGTGGAGTAAGAGGGAATGTGAACAATGAACAACATACCTTCAATTACGGCTGTGCGGTTCCTGTCACGTTCGAGGCTATAGAAACGGAGGCGGTATACCATTTTCGACCGGGGGCAAAGACATTATGCGTCGGCAATATTGGTTGTATGTTGGAATGTGATTTTTGCCAGAATTGGGAAACGTCCCAGGTAAAATACCTGGATTGGAGAAATATAAAGCACTATATGCCCGAAGATATCGTCGAACTGGCTGTGCTAAATGATGCCGGTATCATTTCGTGGACATATGACGACCCTGTGGTCTGGCATGAATTTGTTTTGGACACCGCACGTTTGGCATCAAAAATGGGCATTAAAAACCTGTATAAAAGCTCCCTTTATATTGAAATCCAACCTCTGAAGGAGTTAATCGAGGTCATCGATATTTTTAGTATTTCCCTTAAATCGATGTCGTCCGCGTTTTATCGTAGATATACAAAAGGCCGGTTAGCTCCCGTTCTGGATGCGATAAAAGAATTAGCAAGACACCGGGATAGGCACATTGAACTAAGCCAGTTGGTGGTTACTGGACTAAATGATGATGGAACGGATGCCAGGAATACAGCGAATTGGGTCATAAGGAATCTCGGTTCCCAGATACCCCTTCATTTTGTAGGTTTTCACCCGGCGTATAAATACACACAGGCAAAGAGAACATCCCTGGATAAATTACTTGAATTAAAGAACATTGCCGTCACTGAGGGAATAGAGTATTCATATATCGGGAATGTATACGAAAAAGATGTAAGCGATTCTTACTGCAAATCCTGCGGGAATAAGTTGGTGGAAAGATTTGGCTTATCGTCAAATGTCCTGGGATTGGATCAAAAAGGGCAGTGTCTCAAGTGCGGGAAAAAGTCACCTGTAATCGAGCCGTTTCATTCATTGGACAGTGTCTCAAATGATACCAAAGAAACAGGTTTTTTCAAACCAGTGCAGGATTTCTTCTTCAAATGGAACGATAAAGTCAACGGTGTCCACATCGCATCGGAAGAGAGCCACTCGGAAAGTATAAAAATACAGGTTCAGCGGCTACCGGACAATCAACTGGAGTATTTAAAATTAAACCGGTGCCCTGGACGAATCATAGTAACGAAAAGAGCAGAAAATGAGGTGGGTGTAAAGATAAGCATGGATACGAAAAAAAAGTTTAGTATTATTCCTCTACTGGATCGTGCCCACTTCCCGGTGAGACAGGAACCAGAAGCTGTCAAGAGTAATGGAATGGGTGGAATGGGGACAGGTTGATTATATGGCGGACAAAAAATTTTTGCATATGTGTATGCAACGGCGGCCGAACCGGGCTTCGTTCAAATACATATCTCGACAAATTATCCTCTAATTTGAAGATTTATCTCTAGAGTCGCTACTCGAACCCGCCATCGAAGCCTTCGATCGACTCTTCTTACCGGGAGGGGACCGGGGACAGGCAAATTGTTGCGTGTTGGTGTTGAGGTGTTGGGGCGAACGATGCTTCGATGCGTCGTTGCTGGATCACAGAAGCAAAACTAGCTTGTTCCCCCGTCGTGCATTCGCCGGGTAAACCGCGGATGGAGGGATCGATAGCGATTGCAGTCATTATATACGGACATTGACGCGAGTTTTTTTCGGCAAAATTTTTATGTGGGGCAGGCTACCACGCCTGCCCATTCACGAAGCCCTGTTCGGGTTCGATATCGTGTATCGTGTATCGTGTATCGTGTATCGTGTATCGTGTACAATCAGTGTAAATCGCCCGGAGAGGAAGATCTCTTCCTTCGATGACGAGGATTGTCTTCTTCAATGCTGGATGAATATCTGCGACTAGCGGGCCTACATGTAGGGGGCGGTCACTGTACTGACCCAAAGCGCCGCCGGTTAAGGTTATCAAAATTGTTATTGCCGTCGGAGTGCGGAGGGTTTGCACGAAAGTTTGCCTGTCCCCATCGCCCCCCCTGGCTGACTCGACTCTCATATCACGCCGAGGGAGCTTCGGCCAGCGACTTTTTTTACAGCATCATCTATGGGGTAGATATTTTTTTACACAAAGAGGATTTGCTATTGAAATAAATCTGATTATTTTTTACAATGGTAGATACATATGAACACATAGGAATAATTGCATGAAAAATGTTTTGAACAGATATCTGGATGATAAAATAGTTGTAGATACGAATTCCGCGTGGATATATATCGGTACTCTGCGGGAGGTGGCCGAAGGTTGGATTGCCCTTTCTGACGTTGATGTTCACGATAGCAGTGAAACCACGACCTCAAAAGAGGTATACGTATTGGACAGCAAGGCCACCGGTGTGAAAGCCAACCGTGGTTTGGTTTACGTGAATATGAATTTTATTGTGAGCTTTTCCCCGCTGGCGGATGTCAAGTACTTTTAGCGTTTATTGCGGGGGAATTCGGAGCTTTTTTTAGAAATAGAATGAGGAAACTGTATATTGTTTGGCTGGGGGTTTTTTGCTGCCTGGGAGTGGTGACTCCTGCGTACTCCCAACAATACCTGGTCCACCAGTATAATGAGATCCAGGGATTGATGACTTCGATAGTCAATGACATTTCTCAGGATGGGCTGGGGCAAATGTGGTTCGCTACCCGGCGGGGAATAAGCACATACGACGGTATGAGCTGGGAGAACTATACCTCCTTTGGCGAAGTGGACGAGTCCCCATTTATCAAAATTGCCATCGGCCGTGAGGGAGAACCCTGGGGCTTGAGTTGGTCAGGCAGTGGTCATTTCAAGTTATACTATTTGCACCAAAAAACATGGTGTGCAATTCCCGTTCCGGGAAAAGAGATCACCAAAGGAAATTCCGCCCCCACCTCTTTAATTATGTGGCGGATGCGTCCCGCCTGGGGCGTTGCGATAGGCACCTCCAACGGTGTCTTGATCTGGAAGGAGGGCCGCTGGATTCGATTTGGTGTCGAGAATGGCCTCGGCGACAACTATGTGTACAGTATGGCGAGTATCGACTCGTCGCTTTATGTGGGAACTAAAAAGGGTATTTCTATAATCGATAGCGACTTGAACGTGCGTAATCAGCCTTCATTTTCAGATATTTCGGATGGGCCGGTGCGTGGCCTCGGGATTGAAGTTGTCGGTCATCATTCAGTTCAGAAGGAACGGCTCTGGTTTTATGGTTCCGGCAAACTCGGATGTTTCACTCCAGGTATGCCGGGTCTGGATTTGTATTCATTGCCGAAATTATTCACACCTGAGAATACGGATGTCAGTGTTTGCCCCGATGGCTTGGAGTGTGTGTTTTTGGCCAATATCAATCAGATCTATTGCTTCAATTACAAAGAAAAAATGATCGAAGAGTTCAGCGCCTCCAGCGGTTTGATCGGCAATGGGGCCAATGCTGTATTTGTGGATTTCGAAAAAAACATCTGGCTCGCCTGCAACAGGGGGGTCAGTAAAATTGCCAGCAGGAGTTTGGGAACTTTCAACTTGAAACACGGGCTTCTGGAAGATGAAGTGACGGCGATTCTGGAGTATGAACCCAATCGGTTTATATTCGGTCACCCAAATGGAGTCACTTTTTATGATGGAGTTCGGTTTCAACCGGTTCCTTTCGCTGATGTCGGAATAGATTCCAGGCTCATTAGCCGTGTGATGGACATAAAAATGGATGCGAAGGGGAATATCTGGCTGGCTGTGGCCCAGAGGGGATTGGCGCGGATAGACAGAGGAAGGAATATCAAATGGTTCGCAACGGACCGTTACCGCGAACTTTTCTGCCTCTGCCTCTGGCCCCAACCGGACGGCTCCATGTGGATCGGGCACAAGGCGGGCGTGGATGTCTGGCGTGACAACAAGCTAGGCCGGCTTCCCCTTGCGGAACAAATTGTTTGCGAAGTGAGGAAAATTTATGTAGCTCCAGATGGATCCATTTATCTCTGTACCTGGAGCAATGGGGTATGGTCCTACAAGAATGACCGCTGGGAGAATTATCGTAGCCCTGATGATTATAAGGTCAATACGGTGTACTCATTGATCCAGGATCGGAGTGGGCGGATTCTAGCGGGTACGATCGGCGGCTTGTATGTGCTAAATAATGGTGGATTGACTAATTTCTTCAATGATTCCCAGGTCATGAACCGGCCGGTTTTTTTTATTGTGGAGAATCGGGACGGAAAACTATGGTTAGGCACCGATAATGGAGTTTTTTTCTGGGACGGTGCTAATTTGCGGAGGTTTACGATTCGTCAGGGACTGGCTGGGATGGAAACCAACCGGGCTGCGGGCATCATCGATTCCCGTGGGATTCCCTGGTTCGGCACCAACCGTGGGGTTTCGTTCTACCGGGAACATTTCGATGAAAACTATCGGGGTTCAGTGCCTCCCAGGGTTCACTTGAAAAATATCGAGACTTCTAAACGGACAATACTTTTGACTGATTCCATGGAAGATATTCGCCTGGAACCGGATGAAAACAATGTGGTTTTTCATTTCAAAGGGATATCTTATGTGGAAGAAAGAATGATTCAATTTAAATACAAGTTGCAGGGTTTCGATTCCGATTGGCACGATGAGGCTGAGCCCATACGCAAAGTGCGCTATGATAATCTTCCCCATGGTACCTATCGTTTTCATTTAATGGTTCGCAACGTTCGTGGGACGTGGAGTCACGCAGTCAAATCAGGAAATGTTATTATTACCAGACCATATTATTTTGCATGGTGGTTTTATGCGGCGGCCCTGCTGCTGGTTGGACTTTTCTTTTTCGGGATCCGGCGTTATTATACGATGATTATTTATTCTTCGGTACTGGAAAAAGATGTCAAAGAGAGAACCCGCCAGTTAAAGACCGCCGAAGAGCAATATTTCCGTTTGTTCCACGATTCCAGGGATGCTATTTTCGTGATGACAATGGCTGGAAATTTTATAGATATCAATCCGGCAGGACTGGAATTTTTCGGATACTCGAACAAAGATGCCATATTAAAGCGAAATTTTTTCGAGCATCACTGTGTGGATGAGGGACAGGATGTGCTGTTGTTTCACGTGGTGGAGAAGAACGGCTATGTAATGGATTACGATATGTTCCTCAGAAAAAGCAACGGAGAATCCATCACAGGAATTTTATCCGCCACCGGAGTGAAAGATAATTCCGGGAAATATGTATTTTTGCAAGGAATTATCAGGGATATCACTGAGAAGAAAAGATTGGAAAGCCAGATGGAGCAAGTTCGTAAGATGAAAGCTGTGGGAACGCTTGCCGGTGGCGTGGCTCATGATTTGAACAATATATTGTCCGGGTTGGTGAATTACCCGGAGCTCATGTTGCTCAAAATTCCTGAAAAAAGCCCTTTGCGAAAGCCTCTGGAAGCCATTAAGCGGACCGGTGAGAAGGCCGCGGCAATGGTGCAGGATTTGCTTGCCCTCTCCAGCAGCGGAAACTCAGTGGCCCATGAAGTGATCAACCTGAACGATGTTGTCTGCGATTACAAAGGGAGTATGGAATTTGATAAGTTGACCAAATTGCATCCGCATGTAAATTTTGAATTCGATCTTCAGGAGGGGCTTCCCAACATAACGGGCTCAGGGATTCATTTGTTCAAGATCGTGATGAATCTTGTGGCCAATTCGGCTGAAGCAATGCTTGAGGCTGGGAGTTGCCGGGTTTCTACATATGAAATTTCACTGGAGCATTCTCTTCTGGCTTATGAATTTATAGAGCCGGGAGATTATGTGATTCTAAATGTTTCGGATGCTGGTGTCGGGATTCCAGCGCATTATATCGATAAGATCTTCGAGCCGTTCTATACAAAAAAAATCGAAGGAAAAAAGAAAGGGACCGGGCTTGGAATGAGTGTTGTTTGGGCCACGATTAAGGATCATAGCGGATATATCGATGTGGTTAGTGAACAGGGACGTGGAACCACGTTCTCCCTCTATTTCCCCTCCACCCATGTCAACCCTGAAATTATAGATTGCCGGCAATATTCATCTCTTCAGAATATACGGGGCAAAGAAAAAGTTTTGGTTGTAGACGATATCAAGGAACAACGGGAAATTGCAAGATCAATACTTTCCAGTCTTGGATACCAGGTATCCCTGGCTTCCAGCGGCGAGGAAACGATCCGTTTTCTGGAGAGCGACCGCGCCGATCTGGTACTTCTGGATATGATCATGGATCCCGGCCTCGATGGATTGGCGACGTACCAGGAGATATGCAGAATAAATCCTATACAAAAAGTCGTCATTGTCAGCGGATTCGCATCGAATCAGAAAATGTCGGCAGCCAGAGCTCTGGGCATCAAGCATTTCATCCAAAAACCCTATTCAATGAAAGATCTTGGCACGGCAGTGCGAATGGAATTGGATAGGGGAGTGATCAGTCTTCAACGTAACGAGGGTGTCCCCAACGATCCAGGTTTTGTTGGATGAAATTGACAATCTCGGCGTGCTGTTTACTTCCGTTCCCAGTAATCTCCATGGCTGGACCAAACGCAAAGTGTATCGTGGATGACCTATCTAACGGCCCGAAACCTTTGAGGATTTTTCCATTGCTCCAGAAGTCAGTTTTCAGTGCGACGGGGATCACTTTGACATTGGCCTTACGGGCCAACTTCACTCCCAATGAGTTGAATTGTCTCGGAATAAACTCCACCCGGCGCGTACTCTGGGGAAATATGATGATTGACGATCCACCGGCTAATTTTTCGGTGCCCTTTGTGAGAACATTCTGAAGATCCTCACGGGGATTCTGGCGTCCTACCACGATGGGATCCCGTGATTTCATGACTGGCGAGAAAATGGGTCCCCGGACCAATTTCTCTTTTACGACGTATGTCACTTCTAAGAATGGAGCGATCAGAGCTGGTAAAACAACTGTTTCCAGAGTACTCATGTGATTACCCACGATTACTACCGGGTTTTTGTTTTCCCTCAAATAATTCAACCCTTCGACATGAAACCGGCCGCCGCAACCCTCGATACACCTGAAGACATCGAGCGACGTCTGGGCCCAGGCTGCCGTGTCGTAACCTCCTCTTAGAGCGTGAGAACGGCACTCGAAAACGATTTTCGCGAATTCATAGATAAAATACCAGCGGCTGCCTAAAAAGAGCCGGTCTCCTAAATATCTTGGAGCATCCACTGGAGTTTTGTACTCGTTGTCAGGAAAAAATTCATTCATGTAGTCATTCACCTTTAATTAAAAATACATTATAAATGGATTTGAGTTGAAAGTCAAAAAGATAAAATGTTCATTATTCCGTGCAATTTAAGTTTTACTTATTTGGGATTTTATGCTATACTCCGATTTCATAGGTTATTCGAATCACCAATTTTGCTTCGACTTCCTATGAAGATTACATTATGCATATCGGAGGTTATAATGCAAAATAGTAAGCTTTATGTGGGGAATTTCAAATACTCCACAACATCGAATGACCTGGAAGAGCTTTTCAGACCTTATGGTGAAATTCTCAACGTAAAAGTCATTGAAGGGAAAGGGTTTGGGTTTGTTGAAATGGCTTCTGCCGAAGAGGCTGTGATAGCTATGGAAAAACTCAACGGAAGTGATCTTGGTGGACGCACTATCAGGGTTTACGAAGCCCATCCGCCTAAACAGAAACCAAGAAAACCGCAAAACCGCAGAAATTTCCGGGGTGGCAATAATAGCTACTAAATTTGATAGCATATCTAAGTTACTCTCAATTTACAAATTGATAGCAATGAATTAACCAAATTTTGACTGTTGATAAATAATCACAATTACAGTTACCTGGTCCGGAAAAATATTCCGGCCAGGTTGTCGGTCATTTAAAATCAAACATTCATCTATTACAAGGAGATTTTTCTATGAATCAAGCGCAAGCTGGAAATACAGTAAAAGTTCACTATACAGGAACACTTGATGATGGAACCATTTTCGATTCTTCGGTGGAACGGGAACCTCTGGAATTCACGATCGGCGAAGGCCAGTTGATCAAAGATTTCGAGGCGGCCATTATCGGAATGGCTGTGGGTGAGAAGAAGGGCATCCATATCGACTCAGTAAATGCTTATGGTGAGTTTCATGACAATCTAGTGCTGACTGTCGAGCGCTCTCAATTGCCCCCAGATATGGAACCGGAGCTGGGGATGCAATTGCAGACAACTCTCCAGGAGGGGCAAGTGGTGATTCTGGTCGTAAAAGAGATACAGGATGACACTGTAGTATTGGATGCTAACCATCCACTGGCGGGGGAAGATCTCAATTTCGAATTGGAATTGATTGAAATAAATTAATCTGGCTGGGTTTTACTTAACAATTATGTTGAAAAAAAGGTGAAAGGAGTTTAATATTCTTAGTAAGAGGTTCTGGATGAGATGAAACACTCCTACGCTATGTTTTTCAGGGAATATTTAAAAAATTATCGCGAGATCGGTTCGGTTGTGCCGGATTCAAAGTGGTGTCTTGATGTAATGCTCAGATTAGTCCCATTTTATTCTGCCGGGGTTATAATCGAGTTTGGAGCCGCCAGCGGCGCTATGACCCGAGAGATTGTCCGTCGCAAAAAAAAAGAGACGGTGTTTTTTGCCTTCGAGAAAAATCCCATTTTTTATAATCGTTTGCAAGAAACAATTGTCGCCGACAATGTCTTCCTGGTGAACGCAAGTGTGTTTGAATGTGTGCCGATTCTTGCGAATGATTATGGATACTGTCCTTCGTGTGTCGATTGCATCATATCGACCCTTCCGTGTTCAAATATCGATGTGGACCGGTTGCTGCAGTATAGCGTTCTACCTTTATTGAATCAGAGTGGTTTGTTCGTTCAATATATGCATGTGCTTTCCATGCTAAAGG
>JAHELQ010000003.1:18893-38368 GCA_024644125.1 Candidatus Aminicenantota bacterium
CGGATTTTGGCCTCGTATTTCAAACAAGTCGCTCCTGACTTCGTGTTGGGAAACATCCCTCCGGTTTATGTCTACAATTGCACCGGCAAACCTTCTTGAGCCGTTGCAGTAGAATTCAGGGATCGCCAATCAAAAAATTATTCTAAAAATAATATTTTGCATTTTTGGGGTTGCAATTTTTGCTGTTTAAGTATAAAATGTCCCTTTGCTACTGGAGAGGTGTCCGAGTGGTTGAAGGAGCACGCTTGGAAAGCGTGTGTGCTGGGAACGGTACCGTGGGTTCGAATCCCACCCTCTCCGCTCTCCAATTACTTAGAATGCATGAGGCAGAAATAATAAAGGGTCCAGGAGCCTGACAATATGGACCTGTGAACCTTGTCAGGACCGAAAGGTAGCAGCAATAAGCAGTGTTTCATATGTGTTCGGGATTTCCTGGGCCTTTTAATATAGTGGTATGAGATGCCGGGATGCAGGACCGAAGCCTCGAAGTAATTTTGGAGAGTCACTTTGATAAAAAAGTAATAAAATCGGGGGCATCATGTATTTAGCGTTAGCCAGGAAGTATCGGCCTCAGAAATTCAACGACTTGATCGGGCAACCCCACGTAATCAAAACTTTGCAAAATGCCATCGAAATGGATAAATTGTATCCCGCTCTCATTTTTTCAGGAATGAAAGGAGTGGGTAAAACTTCGGCATCCAGAATCCTCGCTAAAGCCCTCAATTGCGTTCACGGACCTGCCAGCGAACCTTGCAACGAATGCGAGATATGCGTTGAAATCACAGAGGACAAATCGTCCGATTATATTGAAATTGACGGCGCATCCAACAATGGCGTGGAAGAGGTTCGAAATTTGCGGGAAACCGTGAAATACAGACCTATGAAAAACCGGTTCAGGGTTGTCGTGATCGATGAGGTTCACATGCTTTCCAATTCAGCATGGAACGCTCTGCTGAAAACCGTGGAAGAGCCTCCTGAACATACATACTTTATTATGGCCACTACCGATTTTCATAAAATTCCGGCGACCATTGTGTCCCGGTGCCAACATTTCGAATTTAAGCGTATTCCTTATGAAGTGATTCAAACAGTATTGAAGGGGATCTGCCAGAAAGAAAACGTCGAGATTTCGGACTATGCCTTATATCTTGTATCCCGGTCATCTGAAGGTAGTTTGAGGGATGCGAAAAAAATTCTGGACCAATCGATCGCCATTGCTTCAGGTCCGGTGGAAGATAAAGATGTTATTGATATTCTCGGCACAATCGAAGAAAAAATCTTCATCGATCTGACCTGGAGTGTGTTTAAAAAAGATAGAAAGACGATTTTGGAGCAAATAAATATTCTTTCGGAGCGGGGAGTGGACTTAAGGTTCTTTTTTAATGAGTACCTTAAATTTTTTCGAGATTTGATTGTGTTGAAATCTCTCGAAGAATCCGATGGACTGCACAATCTGAATCCCGAACACGTACCCGACCTAAAGGAAATGCTTGAAGACGTGGGGGAGGTTGAACTGTTACGGTATTTCAACGCAACCAAAGATCTCGAGCTGACTATGAAGCATACCGAGAATCCGCGGTTGATATTGGAATATCTGTTTTTAAAACTCTCCTATTTCCCTTCTTTGACAGCCATTGAAGATATTATCGCCTCGATCAAATCAGGCGGTCACAGCTCTTCAGGGCCGATGGCGGAACCAACCCCGCCCCGACCATCCGGTCACCGGATGCCTGTCATGGAAGAATATCAAGGCCCTGCAATTATCCCTGATTCACAACTAAAATCCATGATGGTGGACCGTATGCAACGAGAAAAGCCACGTTTGGCCGCCGCTGTGGAAACATGTCGGTTAACCTTACAGGAGAATCACCTGATAATAGAATTATCGAACGATTACGAACACTTTGCCAATACTCTGCGCCTCAATGCGGATTATTTTAAGGATCTGATATTCAGGTTGAAGAAAATGCAGGTGGATGTCGAGTTCGTTATGGTTTCCGGTGGAAAAAAAGAGAAACATAAGGCGGAAATCGAGGCTCTGAAAAGTGATGAAAAAATAACCGGTCTTATGAATACTTTGAAGGGGAAAATTGTGACAATTGAGAATGTAAAAGAGAACATCGAAGGAGGAAATAATGCCTAAATTTGATATGAATCAAATGTTTAAAAAAGCCCAGGATATGGCGAAAGATATGGAACGAAAAATGGGGGAAACCGAAGTCGAAGGAAATGCCGGCGGTGGAATGGTGAAGGTCGTCATGAATGGATATAAAAATATATTGTCCCTGGATATCGCTAAAGAAGTCGTTGATCCGGACGATATCGAGATGCTTCAGGATTTGATCATCGCCGCCATCAACGATGCCCAGGCTAAAGTGGATGATCAGATGAAGGACAGTCTAGGTGGGCTTCCCGGTATGCCTGGAGGGTTCCCGTTTGGTTGATTCCGGGAATTTTAATTATTCTCCTACCATTGCCAGGTTGATAGAGGAATTAAAAAAAATTCCTGGAATCGGTAGGAAATCTGCGCAACGAATCAGTTTTTATTTGCTAAAATCAAAAAAGGAATCGGCTCTGAGGCTTGCTCAGGCAATTATTGACGCGAAAGAAAAAACACGGTTTTGCTCACAATGCAATACCGTGACCGAAGAAGATCCGTGTGCTATTTGCAGCGGTTCGAAACGGGATATAAAAAAAATCTGTGTTGTCGAGGAACCCTTCAATATTTATTCGATTGAAAAAACAAGCCTTTACAACGGACTATACCATGTGCTCCATGGAAATTTATCTCCCATCATGGGCATCGGTCCCGATGAGTTAAAACTCGACGGACTCTTCAAGCGAGTGAGCGCAGGGGATGTCGAGGAAGTAATCCTCGCTACCAGTCCCACCACCGAAGGAAACGCTACCGCCCATTATTTGACGGAAATTTTAAGAAAGTATAAAATAAAAATTACTCGCATTGCCTTGGGTCTTCCAGTTGGAGCCGATCTCGATTATGTGGATTCGGTCACTATTGCCAGGGCTTTTGAAGGGCGCACCGAATGCTAGATAGGTGAAACGGATGAATAGGGTAATCGAAATAAGCTGGTTTGGAAAAGCTGGACAGGGTGTTGTCACTGCATCTGGAGCCATGGCTTCTGTTTTGGCTTCCGACGGCCAATACGTCCAATCCATGGTGGAGTACAGTCTTCCACGAAAAGGAGTTCCGGTTCGGGCGTTTAACCGGATTTCTAAAAATCCCATCAGAAATCATTCGTATATTGTTTATCCTGATATCGTTGCTGTCACCGATGCGTCTTTGCTGGTCCACTCAAATATTGTGCAGGAACAAAAAGAGGAAGTTTCATTCTTTATCAATTCTTCCCGCGATATCTCATATATTCGCAACAAGGTGGACTTCAGGGACCGTTCCTTGTTCGTTGTGGATGCCGATAAAATCTCATTGCAGGAAATCGGTGTGATGATTCCCGGAATTTCTGTTTTGAGTTTGATTGTCAAGTACCTGAACCTCATCTCACCGGTCGCTTTCAAAGAGAAGCTCCGGGAGTTTCTTTCGGAAAAATTTAGCCGGGATTTGGTTGAGGAAAATCTTGCTATAGTTGAACGGTCACTGGAAGAAGGAGAGCTGGATTGAGCTTGAAAGGTTGGAAAAACTTAAGTACAGGTGGAATCAATATGGAAGCGGGTAATTCAGCGAAAGAGGTGCAATATTTTTCCAATACAGGAAAAATACCTTTATTTAATGAGGAAAATTGCATAAATTGTTTTTTTTGCTGGGTATTTTGCCCTGAAAATGCTATAATTTTGGAGAATGACCAGATAAAAGGAATTAACTATGATTTTTGTAAAGGATGCGGTATTTGTGTCAATGAATGCCCGGTGCAGAAACAACCGCAACCACTTGTTTTGAAAGATAAAGAAATGGAACTTTAGAAGGAGGAGTGATTATGTCCGTTATGAAGGTGCTGACAGGGAATGCGGCAGTTTCCTTCGCGGTGATGCAACTGAAACCGGATGTAGTGACATCATGCCCGGTAACTCCTTCAGCTTCAATAATAGAAAATATAGCAGTAGCTATCGCCAACGGTGAGTTAGATTGTGAAATCCTCCATCTGGAATCTGAATACAGTGCCATAAGCGCTTGCATCGGCGCTTCCGCTGCTGGTGGCCGCGTTTTTACCGCTACTGCGTCCCGGGGGCTATCTCTGGCGCAGGAAGCTTTATTTCAATTGGCTTCTTTGCGGTTGCCTGTGGTCATTGCCGTCACCAATCGGGCTATATCCGCTCCATTGAATATTTTTGCCGATCATTCGGATTCCATGGCTCAACGGGATTGCGGCTGGATACAAATCTATAGCGAAAATCCACAAGAAGCTTATGACAATACTGTTCAGGCCATGAAAATCGCGGAACACCCGGATGTCCGTACTCCCGTGATGATCTGTCTGGACGGCTTTATCACTTCGCATGCCATGGAGAATGTATGGGTGGAAGAGAGAGACGAAGTAGTAGATTTTGTAGATCGCTGCCCCCCCACATATTCACTTCTCGATACCGACCATCCAGTGACTTTGGGTTCGGTCGCCATGCCAGATTACTATTTCGAACATAAAATTAACCAGGAACAAGGAATCGAGAATTCCCGTAAAGTGATCAAAGAGGTCGGCAAAGAATTCGGCGACCGGTTTGGGCGCTATTATGGGAATTTTGAGACCTATAAATTAGAAGATGCCGAGTATGCAATTGTTGTGATTGGTTCCAGCGCGGGCACAGCAAAAGAGGTGACCGACTATTTGCGTGCGAAGAACGAGAAGGTCGGAATTTTGAAATTGCGGGTGTTTCGCCCTTTTCCCTATAAAGAGTTGAGGGAAGCCCTGGATGGATTGAAGGCAATTGCGGTTCTCGACCGTTCAATGTCTCCCGGTGGGTATGGCGGTCCCTTGTTCACAGAAATTCGTTCCGCGCTTTTTGATCTAGATAAAAAACCAGTTGTTCTACCTTTTATTTATGGACTTGGAGGCCGTGATCTCAAAACAAAACATATCGATGAAATTTTTATGGGATTGAAAAGTTTTGAAGATAATGGTAAAAAGGAAGCAGAAATTTCATTCATTAATTTAAGAGTTAAATGATGGTGACGTTAAAGGAACTAGCAGCTAAAGAGGATTTATTTGTGGCAGGACACAAATTGTGCCCGGGCTGCGGTATTCCGGTCATCTTAAAAATAATTTTACGGGCCTCGAAATATCCTGTTGTTATTTCGAATGCAACCGGTTGTCTTGCAGTGGCTTCTTCCGAGTTTCCTGGAACTTCCTGGAAATTAAATTGGATCCATAACTCTTATGGAAATGCGTCGGCAGTGATGGCGGGAATCGAAACGACGTATAACGCTTTAAAAAAACAGGGGAGAGTACCAAATTCCAGGAATATAAAATTTCTTATCATCGGAGGAGATGGCGCAACATACGATAGTGGATTGGGAGGGCTATCCGGTGCAATCGAAAGAGGTCATGACTTTGTTTATCTATGCCTGAATAACCAAACTCAGGCTTGCTCTGGAGGGCAACGCTCGTCCGCTTCTCCCATGGGGGTGTCAACGTCGACAACGCCGTCTGGAAAAGTGTCATCCGGAAAAATGCAGGTAGCGAAAAATATTTCCGGAATAATGGCTGCGCATGGAATTTCGTATGCGGCCCAGGCTGCTCCCTGGAATTGGCAGGATTTGCATAAAAAAGCAAAAAAAGCGTTTGATACCACCGGACCTTCGTTTTTGAATGTTTTAACTCCTTGTCCTACTGAATGGCAATCTTCACCTGAAAAATCCATTGAACTTACAAAATTGGCGACCGATACCTGCAGTTGGCCTATTTATGAGGTTAAGGATGGAAACGAAGTGACAATCAATTACAATCCGCCAAAAAAAATCCCGGTTCACGAATGGTTTGAGTTGCAGGGTAGATTTAAACATCTACTCAAAGCAGAAAACAAATGGATTCTGGAGCAAATCCAGGATGAAATTGAAAAAAGCTGGGAACTCTTGATTTCCCAAAATTTAAAGGTAAACTAAACTAAGATGCAGGAAAACTTTATTATTTACAACGAAGAGTATGTATTGATCAAAGACATTTTGGGTGCTTTGAAAAAAGACACTAAATCGGAAATCGTTTTTATTACTGATACCGAAGGACATTGTATCGCCTCGACAGGAGATCTAGAGGACACGTATCTGAACTCAATTTCTTCATTGATTGCGGGTAGTATATCGGCAGTAAACAGTATTGCGCAGATGTTGAAAATCGAAAAGTTTGCCAGTGTTCTAACCGAGTCGGAAGAGAAGAGTCTTTATGTTTCGCTGATTAATGAGCGGACGATGTTGATTATTATCTTCGACAAGGATGCGAATCTGGGGCTGGTTCGATTCAGGGTTAAAACCGCTACCAAAGATCTGAGTGACGTATTCGTTACTATTAATGAAAAATTGAAAACTGATGTTTTCAAAGGCGATGCCTCTCCATTCGAGGGGGTTTCCGATGAGGATATCGATGAAATATTTGGAGATTAAAATTGTCGTTCCTTAATTATTCCACAAGAGAAATAAACTTTAAAATTGTCTATTATGGACCAGGGTTGAGTGGAAAAACCACCAATATCAAGCATATTTACGAGAAAATCCGCTCTGATAACAAAGGGAAGTTGGTAAGTCTCGCAACTGAAACAGAGAGAACGCTATTTTTTGATTTTTTCCCGCTTGATCTCGGTACAATCAAAGGCTATAAGGTAAAGTTCCATTTATATACGGTTCCAGGCCAGATCTATTATAGCAGTTCCCGAAAACTGATCCTGAAAGGCGTGGATGGACTTGTTTTTGTTGCGGATTCCCAGCGAGAAAGATTTGAGGCGAATATCGAAAGTATTGAAGATATGCTAGAGAATCTCAAAGAGTACAAGATTGATTTTAATACTCTTCCGTATGTTTTGCAGTTGAATAAACGCGATTTACCCAATATTACACCGACCGATGAAATGGTCGCCGCCCTGGGGAAAAAAGAGGAGCCGATGGTCGAAGCAATCGCCAGCCTTGGTGATGGCGTTATCGATACATTAAAGGCTATATCAAAGTTAGTTATGATTGACGTGAAAAAGAAACTACAATGAATGGAAAAACAGTTATCGAAAAAATCTTTCAGAATCATTCTCAAGAAGAAATCGAGCCGGGCAAAATAGTCTGGATAAACCTGGATGTCGTAACCGCCAGGGACTTTGCCGGCCCCAATGTCGTAAAAAGTTACCGGAAATTTTATGAAAGTCAGAAAGTATTCGATCCGTCGAGGATCTATTTTACGTTTGACCTGACTGTACCCCCTAAAACGATCCAGTATGCCAATAATCAGCAGATCTGTCGTGAATTTGCGCGGGAGCAGGGAATCAAGGTTTTTGATGTCGATCAGGGAATTGGCACTCACACATTGATGGAGCACGGTTATGTCACGCCTGGTTCTATTGTCGTTGGAACAGATAGCCATATGAACATTCTGGGAGCCTTCAATTGCTTTGGACAGGGAATGGGTGATGTTGACATTACTTTTGGCTACCGGTATGGGCGAACCTGGTTCGAGGTGCCTCCTACCACCAAAGTAATTCTTAAAGGATCTCCAGAGTATAATTACAATGCAAAAGATCTTACTCTTAAAATTTTGGGTGAGCTTCAGACAAACCGGATTCTGGGGAATGCCGTTGAGTTTTATGGTGAGCCTATTGAAAAATTGGACCTTGCCGGTAGAATAACTCTATTAAGTATGATTACTGAAATGGGTGGTATCGTTGGGTTTATCGCATTCAACGAAAATACCATAAGTGAAATTCAAGCCATGACAGGATTGACTGAACTTCCGGGGGAAATTATTGCCGATCCGGATGCCAACTACGCAGAGGTTATAGAGATTGATGTCTCAGATATGGAACCAATGCTGTCGGTCCCTCCTTATCCGCACAATGTTAAAAAGATTTCGGAATTGGATCGGGTAAAAGTGGACTTCGGTTTCATTGGATCGTGCACTAATGGCAGAATTGAGGATATCGAAACCGTATGGAACATTTTAAAAGGCAAAAAAATTGCCGACGGTGTTCGCCTGGCCATTGTTCCCGCTACCAGAAAAGTTTATCAAGAAGCAATGCAGCGCGGTATGCTCAATGATTTGTTTGAAGCTGGTGCGATTATTTCCAATCCGGGATGTGGTGGTTGCGCGCAGGGGCATATCGGTATGACTGGGAAAAATGAAGTTATGTTATCCACAGGGAACAGAAATTTTCCCGGAAAACAGGGCGATGGATTGAACTATCTCACATCACCTGAAATTGTTGCATATTCCGTATTGAATGGCTATATTTCTGCAGAGGAGAAATGACGCATGAATGATTATGTTTTTACTGGCAGAGCCCTTGTTATCACCAATGAAGACAATCAATTGATTTCCGATATAGATACGGATCAGATCTTTCACAATGCCCATTTACACATCACTGAAATTGGTGAAATGGGCCAATATTCGTTCGGAAACCTTGAAGGTTGGAAAAATTTCCCTCAAATTGCAAAATCCGGTGATGTTGTAATTGCCGGGGAAAATTTCGGCTCCGGTTCATCCCGCCAACAGGCGGTCGATTGCTTCAGGGCATTGGATGTAAAACTGATAATCGCAAGTTCATTCGGTGCCATCTATAAAAGGAATGCAATCAACACCGGCTTTCCTATTCTGGCTTCCCAGGAAATCAATGAATTGGTTTCAGCAGGTAAAATAAAACACTTGCAGCAAATTCGAGTGGATCTATTGTCAGGCAAACTCGAAAACCTTGATACATGCGAAATTTTCAGCATCTCTCCTTTCTCGAAGGTACAGAAAGACATCTTCGACAAGGGCACCTTGTTGAGAATTTAAATGAGTTTTTTGCCTTATACTATTGACTTTTCCTGCATTTTAGGTTAAATTCATACCTTACGAAGGAGGATTTAATAAATGAATAAGAACGAGTTGGCAGTTCAAATGGTCAAAGATGCTGCTATTACAAAAGGGGAAGCTCTTAAAGTAATAGATTCACTAATTGACATTGTATCTGAAGAATTGGATAAAGAAACTGGTAAATTAACCCTCGTAGGATTTGGCACTTTTAAAACAACAATTAAGAAGAAAAAGAAAGGTAGGAATCCTAAAACCGGAGATGTAATAGAGATCCCAAAGAAAAGGGTAGTGAAATTCATTCCCGGAAAAAAACTAAAGGATTTAGTGCAATAAATAGATTCAAGATAATTCATAGGCGCGTAGCTCAGTTTTGGTTAGAGTGCTACCTTGACACGGTAGAGGTCGGCGGTTCGAGTCCGCCCGCGCCTATTTGATTTCCGGGAAGATGGGACAACAAAAAGATAAAAATAAGATATTGGTAAAATTTGAAGGTCAGTTACGGGATTTAGATTCAGAATTCGAAAACGATCAGAATATAGAATATATTGATGAAACGTCTGATTTACCTGAAGTTCTGGAAATTTACCGACATTCTTGTGCGCATTTATTAGCTCAAGCTGTTATTGAACTTTTTCCAGATGTTCAATATGGGGTAGGCCCCGCTGTTAGCAATGGTTTTTATTATGATTTTTTAACTCCAAAACCTTTTTCACCCGAGGACCTTGAAGAAATTTCAAAAAAGATGAAATTTCTTATCAAACAAAACATCAAAATTGAACACCTTGAATGGGGTAAGCAAGAAGCAATCGATTATTTCAATTCAAAAAACCAGACATTGAAGATAGAACTCATAGAAGAAAAAGTAGAAGGAAATACGGTTTCAGTTTACAAGCAGGGTGATTTTGTAGATTTGTGTCGTGGACCTCATCTTCCTTTTACCAAATTTTTGAAACATTTTAAATTACTATCCGTTGCATCCTCATACTGGAAAGGCGATGAGAAAAGTTTTTCAATGCAAAGAATTTATGGAGCTGTTTATCCCACCGCAGATGGTTTGCAGGGGTATTTGAACTTTCTCAAAGAGGCTAAAGAAAGAGATCATAGAAAAATCGGTAATGATCTCGATCTCTTTTCGATTCAAAATGAAATCGGGGCAGGTATTGTTCTGTGGCATCCAAAAGGAAGCATCATTCGGCATGAAATTGAGACATTTTGGAAAAATAGGCATATAAAGGACGGGTACGAATTATTGTATACTCCTCATATCGCGAAGATAGATCTTTGGAATACCAGTGGGCATACCGATTTTTACCGGGAAAACATGTTCTCTCCCATTGAATTCGATTATACCCAATATCAGCTAAAACCAATGAATTGTCCGTTTCACATCGCGGTATTTAAATCAAGAAACCGCAGTTATAAAGATATGCCTATAAAGTGGGCGGAATTAGGAACTGTTTATCGGTATGAAAGAAGTGGAGTTTTGCATGGATTGATGCGTGTTCGCGGATTTACTCAAGATGATGCGCATCTTTTTTGCACTCCCGAGCAATTAAATGATGAAGTGACTCATCTCATTGAATTCAGCCTTGATATGTTGAGTGCTTTCGGGTTCAATGATCTGGATATTTATTTGTCCACCAGACCTGAAAAGTATGTTGGGGAACCTGAGGAATGGGAAATGGCAACCTCTGCCCTCGAAGAGTCACTGAAAAAATGTAATGTTAAATATGAAATAGATCCTGGCGAAGGTGTTTTTTATGGGCCTAAAATTGATATTAAAGTAAATGATGTTCTTGGTCGTGCCTGGCAATGTACTACAATCCAGGTTGATTTCAATTTACCCAGGCGCTTTAATCTGAAATATTCCGATGACCAGGGGAAAATCCAGCAACCCATTATGATTCACAGGGCGTTGCTTGGGTCACTGGAAAGATTTTTTGGTGTTTTAATCGAACATTTTGCTGGTTTTTTTCCAGCATGGCTTGCTCCTGTCCAGGTGATTGTTGTTCCAATAAATGATCGCAACATGGAATATGCCAAACAGGTTCACCGGGCTTTAATCAATGCAGATATTCGGGCAACTCTGGAACACAGAAACGAGGGAATCGGGAAAAAAATCAGGGATGCTGAAATTCAGAAAATTCCATATATCATTGTATTGGGTGATGATGAAATGAACGATAAAAACATTTCGTATCGCATTCATAAAAAGGGCGACCGGGGAAAAATTAATCTTGAAGAATTTATTGATTCTATAAAAAAAATAATAGGAGAAAAGAGCTTTAATTATGAAATTGAAAAGACCTAGAGTAAAAAAAAGGCCCCATCGAATCAACCGTGAAATACGTGTTCGGGAAGTAAGGCTGATTGATGAGGAAAAAAATCAAATCGGCATAGTTCCGATTCAGAAAGCGTTGCAAGCCGCAGAAGAAAAAGATCTAGATCTTGTCGAAATTTCTCCTGATGCGAATCCCCCGGTATGCAGGATTCTTGACTATGGAAAATATTTGTATTCGCTACAAAAGAAGGCTCATGAGGCTCAAAAGCAGCAGAAAAAAATACATATAAAAGAGATAAAATTCACCCCTGTCATTGGGGATCATGATGTTGATGTAAAATTGAAAAAAATCAGGGAATTCCTTGAAGATGGTGATAAAGTCAAGGTTACTATTTGGCTTAAAGGTAGGCAGAAAAGAAAACCCGAAATGTTGGGGATTATGACTGATAGAATTTTAGAAATTTTAAAAGAATTTGCAGAAATTGAATCTTTGCCCAAGCGCGAGAAATTTGCCACTCATATCCTGATTGGGCAGAAGAAAGGAGGAAAGGATAAAAATGCCAAAAATCAAGACTCATAGAGGCGCACATAAGAGATTTAGTTATACCGGTAGTGGAAAAATCAAAAGGAAAAGAGCTTTTGCTTCTCATATTTTGACAAAGAAGAGCGCTAAAAGGAAAAGGAATTTGAGACATTCCACAATAGTTGTAAAGGAAGAATTCAAGCGGGTAAAGGCTTTATTACCTTACTCATAGTCGGAGGCAGACATGTCAAGAGTTACAAGAGGAAATAAGAAGCTATTAAGAAGAAAGAAAATATTAAACCTGGCCAAAGGTTTTTTTGGTGCGAAGCGGAAAAATTATCGCACTGCAAAAGAAGCAGTCGAGAAAGCATTGGCTTACGCCTACCGTGACCGCCGCAATAAAAAAAGGGATTTCCGCAGATTGTGGAATGTCAGGATCAATGCCGCAGTACGCGAATTTGGTTTGAGTTACTCCAGGTTCATTGACGGCTTAAATAAATCGAATATCCGTTTAAACCGTAAAATTCTCGCTAATCTCGCTGCCACAGAACCTGAAACTTTCGAAAAGATTGTTGAACAAGCCAAACAATCCTTATGAGCAATGAAGTAATACAGGAGATTGAAGAATTAAGAACGATATTCGAAAAAGAGGCCGAAGGAATTCAATCTCCGCAACAGCTAAGGGATGTTAGGGATAAGTATCTAAGCAGAAAAAAGGGTATTATTACGGGGCTTATGGCGAAACTTCGCCATATTCCCGACGAATACAAAGCTGAGTTCGGAAAAGAGGTCAACCTTCTGAAAGTGGCGGTTGACCAAAAGCTCAAAACGGTTGAGGATTCATTACAATCCCAGGGAATACGAAAACCGGATTTTTCTCTTCCGGAATTCAGTATACCAGTTGGGCGTCCCCACCTTATTTCTTTTGTAAGAACCCAGATTGAAAATATTTTTGTTCAGATGGGATATAAAATAGTATATGGATATGAGGTTGAATCTGAATATAATAATTTCGATGCGTTAAATATTCCCGAACATCATCCGGCCCGTGATGAGCAAGATACTTTTTTTATCAAAGGACATCCTGAAAAAGTTTTAAGAACCCATACATCTCCGGTGCAAATTCGGTATATGAAAAAGAATGCTCCCCCAGTCAAGATTATTTCTCCGGGAAAAGTATTCCGTAAAGATGAACCGGATGCAACTCACACGCCGGTGTTTCATCAAATTGAAGGCTTGTTGATCGCCCGGGACATCTCGTTTTCCCATCTGAAGGGAACTCTAGAAGTGTTTTTACGATCTTTTTTCGGAGGAAATCTAAATGTGAGATTCCGACCCGGTTATTTCCCCTTTACTGAGCCATCTGCTGAAGTTGATGTCAGTTGCTTTTTATGTTTTGGAAATGATCCAGGTTGCAAAATATGTAAGGGAACCGGGTGGCTTGAGATTCTTGGAAGCGGAATGGTGCACCCCAGAGTATTGGAGAATTGCGGAATCGATTCCGAGGAATTTTCAGGTTTTGCGTTTGGTATGGGAATTGAACGGATCGCTATGTTGAAATACGGTATCAGCGATATCCGCATGTTCTACGAAAATGATTTAAGATTCATCAACCAGTTCGGGTAATCGGATGAGAGTAAATTTAGATTTATTGAGAAATTATATTGACATAGACTGTGACCACTCTGAGTTGAAAGAGTTACTGGCCTCTATTGGCCTTGAAGTTGCAGAGATAATAGACGTGAATGGTGATACTGTATTTGAAATCGAAATTACTCCCAATCGGCCCGATTGGCTGTCTCATTTTGGTATAGCCAGGGAGATACATGCCAAATTACCAAAGCTGGGTTATCGCCCCCATGTTTACAAGGAATGGGAGGTCGGTGATAAATCCAGTGAGTTTTCAATTGAAATAGAGAACCCCGATGATTGTGGCAGGTATACGGGTTGTATCGTTCGAAATATCGAGGTCAAAGAATCCACTGAAGAGATGAAAGCTTTATTGAAAAGTCTTGGCTTACGTCCCATCAATAATGTTGTGGATATTTCCAATTATGTCTTGATGACTTCAGGCCATCCAATTCATATTTTCGATCTCGATAAACTTCAGGGAAGCCAGATAAAAATAAGGAGAGCTAAAGGAGGCGAGACTTTAAAATTACTAACCGAAGAAATCCTGGAATTGAACGGAGATCATCTGGTTATTGCAGACCAAAATGATCCAGTCGCTCTCGCAGGCGTTATGGGCGGGAAAGATTCGGGGGTTACGTTTGAGACCAAACATATATTTATCGAAAGCGCCCATTTCAATCCTGTTGTAATCAGGAAAAGCGCCAGAACCTTCGGATTAAAAACCGATGCGTCATACCGGTTTGAACGGGGAGCGGATATCTTGACGACAAAAAACGCCATGAATATGGCGCTTGAACTGTTGGACGGATGTGTAGGTGCGGCGTTGCAGATAACATATTTGCTGGATAATTTTCCTCTGGATTTCCAGTTAAAAAAAGTTCAATTAAAAAAAGAATTTCCCGGTCAATATACCGGCATTGACATCAGAAACGAAACATCGGTTCAGATTCTTGAAAGTCTTGGATTTAGTGTGGAGGATTTTGATGATCACTGGCAGGTGAAGGTGCCATCCTATCGGGTGGATATATACGGAAAACAAGATCTAGTCGAAGAAATTATAAGAATATATGGCTACGATAAATTGAATTCCCAAATTCCGGATACGACCAATATCGATTTTTCACCGGACAGGAAGCGTGAATTCATCCAAAAAGCAAGAAGTTATCTGAACTCATTGGGTTATAACGAAGCCATAAATTTCATTTTTCATGGATTGAAGGATAATCAATTGTTCGCCGGAGATTTTGGGGAAGACTCTTTTCTTGAAATTAAAAATCCATTGGGCAGGGATTATTCGGTAATTCGAAATTCATTGCTAGCGGGGCTTCTCAGGAATACCGCAATGAATTTTAATCAGGGTATGTCGAGAGTGAGTCTTTTTGAATTTGGACGGGTATTTGCAGACAGAGAAGAAAGAATAGAAGAAATCGATAAGCTGGCAATCGTTGCCGCCGGGGAATACCAGCCTGCGAACTGGCTTGAAAAGAAGCAGCGGTTATTCGATTTTTATATTTTTAAATCATTATTGGTTGCGATTTTTAATCTATTTTTCTTGCCGGTGGAGTTTAAAAAAAGGTCAATGCCCTACCTTAACGAAGATTGCTCGTTCGTAATAGAGACTGATGGCATAGAAATAGGTATGTCTGGATTGTTATCTTCTGGGATTCAAGAATATCACAAGATCGATTCCTCTGTGTATGTCGCTGAGCTGGATATGAACTGTATGATTGACCGGCTGAAAGAAAAGACGTTTACCATGTGGCCGAAATTTCCCTATTCTAAAAGGGATTTTTCTTTCTTGATGGATAGAACGATCACTTATAGTTTTTTGAAGGCGACAATCGAAGAATTAAAGCCCCGTTTCCTTGAAAATTATGGTCTTTCAGATCTTTATGACGGTGAAAAGGTCCCTTCTGGGAAAGTTTCATTGTCTATGAGTTTTTCGTATAGGGACCCGGATCGTACCCTGACAAATGACGAAGTAAACGAGATTCACAATCAATTTGTCGGCTCATTGGCGGACCGGTTAGGTTTGATTCAGAGGTAAGGAGCTTGAGGCATGGATATTGATGGCTTTAAGCAGTTGGAAGAAAAAGTCAATCAAATGGTTAATGGAGTTAAACGGATAAAAGAAGAGAATCATACATTGAAGGATGAAAATTCGAAGTTAAAAACGAAAGTTGTTCAGTTGGAAAAGAATATATCCGGGCAGGAAGTCGAACGAGAAGAGGTAAAGAAGAGGATTCAAAATCTAATCGATCTGATCGATTCTTTAGAATAGCATGAGTAAGCCAATCGAGGTAAAGATATTAGGAAGACACTTTGTTTTTGATATTCCAGAAGATATCAATTCGGAAGAGTTTCTTCAAATCATCCATTATGTCGAAACGAAGATTAAGAAAATTAAAACTGATACGATTGATCTGGATTCTTTTAAATTGGGTCTACTCACCTCAATAAACATTGCTGAAGAATTGTTTTCTCTGAGAAAGGAAAACGAAGAATTCAAAACTATTTTAAACAAGATTGATCAGATTATATCTCCTCTAGAAGAAGAATTGCCCGCCGGGAAAACCAGCGCCCTCAATCAAGGGAACCGGTTTTCGAGATCGCTTTCATCCTGATAAAAAAAGGAGGATTTGAATGTACGAGGTGTTGATATATATATTTATTTTTCTCGTAGGACTTGTAATTGGATTTACATTGTTTGTGTTATTCAAAAAAAAGATTTTTGTTGGAGAATACCAAAAGGTTGAATTGTTTCGTCGTGACCTGGAGGAGAAGCTCAACCGGGAAGCCGAAAAAAGCCTGAAAAAAACCAGCGAAGAGCTAAAAAATGAGTTTGTGAATTGGAAAAATGAATACAATCGCAAACAAAGCGCGAAAGCCTCTAAGTTGAATGAAACCGAAAAACGTCTGATTCACAAAGAAGAAAACCTTGATAAGCGCTATATAAATCTCGATAACAAAGAGAAAGAAATCAAGCGTAAAGAGAAAGACATTAGTTATCAGGAAGAGGAATTGCAAGCCCTCAAGGCAAAGCTCTCAAAGACCTACGAAGAGCAAAAAACCAGGTTGGAAGAAATTTCCGGGTTAACCGTCCAGGAAGCGAAGGAAATGATTATTAAAAAATACGAGGGGGAGGCGCGTCTCGAATCGGCTCAGAGATTAAAGCTGATTGAAGAAGAGTTGAAGGAAAAAAGCGAATTGATGGCCAAGGATATCATAGGTACCTCTATTCAGAGGGTTGCCACCGAACATGTCATCTCATCCTCCGTAACGGTCATCGATCTGCCCAATGACGAGATGAAGGGAAGAATCATTGGACGTGAAGGCCGTAATATCAGGGCTCTGGAAAACGCGACCGGTGTTGACTTTATTGTTGACGATACACCGGAAGCTATTATTGTTTCTTCGTTTGATCCGATTCGCAGGGAAATCGCCAAGATGGCGCTGGAAACCTTGATTACTGACGGTCGTATTCACCCGGCCCGGGTTGAGGAAATCGTTGAAAAAATCACTAACAACTTTGACAATTATTTGCGGGAAATTGGCGAGAATACAGTTGTCGAATTGGGAATCAAGGATATAAATCCCGAATTGTTTTACTATATCGGCAAGCTAAAATTCAGGACATCGTATGGCCAAAACGCATTGCTGCATTCGAAGGAAGTGGCGTTGATCGCGGCTTTTATGGCTCGCGAATTAGGCGTCAATGTCAATGTGTGTAAGCGGTCCGGTCTGCTTCACGATGTGGGGAAATCTATCGATCGGGAAACCGAAGGCACTCATACCCAATTGTCGGTGGAGCTGGCAAAAAAATACGGGGAGTCCAAAAAAGTGCAGGAGGCCATCGCTTCCCATCATATGGATGTCGATTTCACCTCGGTTGAAGGCGTGTTAGTCCAGGCGGCGGATAGTATGTCGGCGGCCAGACCCGGCGCCCGTCGAGAGATTTTTGAAACATACATCAAGCGTCTGGAAAAACTCGAAGAGGTCAGCACCTCTTTTGATGGTGTCAACAAAGCATACGCGTTGAGGGCTGGTCGTGAAGTTCGAGTAATTGTAAATTCCAATGAATTGAATGATAGTAAAACGTTTGTAATGTCCAAAGACATCGCAAAAAAAATCCAGGAGGAAATGGAATATCCTGGGCAGATCAAGATTACGGTAATTAGGGAAGTAAGAGCAATAGAATATGCAAAGTAATAACGTAAGACTTGTTTTTATTGGAGATGTAATCGGAAGATTTGGTAGAAAATACTTGAAGAGAGTATTACCTTCGATAAAATTTACTTTTTCCCCGGATATCGTTATCGCGAACGGTGAAAATTCCGCTGGCGGTCTCGGCATAATCACCAAAACCGCCGAGGAACTATTCTGTAGCGGAGTTGATTTCATCACTACAGGCAATCATATTTGGGATAAGAAAGATTCGCAGGAATTATTGAAAAATGAAACGCGAATCATTCGGCCAATGAATTTTCCAGTTTCCAATCCCGGGAACGGCTATTGTGACTTCAGAATTGAGAATGGGTTGGATGTGACGATCGTGAACTTGCAAGGCCGGGTATTTATGGAACCTGTGGTCGATAATCCGTTTGTCATTATTGATGATTTTCTCAGTGAAAACCGGAATAAACTGGTTTTTGTCGATTTTCACGCGGAAGCCACTGCTGAGAAGCAGGCCATGGGTTTTTTTCTCGATGGGCGGGTAAGCGCCGTTGTGGGTACGCATACACATGTGCAAACCGCTGATTTGCGTATTCTAGAGAATGGCACAGCATATCAAAGCGACGTGGGAATGACTGGATCGCTTGATTCTGTCATTGGAATGAGGACCGAACCCATTGTGCAAAAATTCCTCACAGGTATCAATCAACGGTTTGAAGTGGCGAAGGGAAATATGATTCTCGATATGACGTTGATCGATATTGACGCGCAGAGCGGAAAGGCAGTCAATACAATGTGTTTGAGATTATACGAAGAACAATTCGAACAGCAGTTGGAGTTGGCTGCAAACAGGAATTAGACAGTTATGAAAACTTCTATTTTTTTCTATACGGGAACGGGAAATTCGCTATGGACTTCCCGTCTATTAGCCAATGAATTGGGAGATACGGAGATTATTCCGATGACACATGTAGAAGTGCCTCTGGATATTAAATCTGAGGCCGTGGGTCTGGTATTCCCGGTTCACATTTGGGGATTGCCGCACCGTGTCATCGAGTTTCTACATATGCTTCCGGAAGATGACAATAAGTACTATTTTGCATTGGCCGTCAATGCCGGGCAGGTGGCGGCGACATTATTGCAGTTGCGCAAATTAATGACCAGGAAGGGCTTGAAGCTCTCCTCGGGCTTCGATATCATGCTTCCAGGCAACTATATTCCCTGGGGAGGCCCGGGACCTGAAGAAAAGCGGCAAGAACGTTTTTCCATGGTTAAGGAAAAGATAAAAGCCATCGCTCCAGTGATAGCCAATCAAAAGGAAAAAGCCCCGGAAAAAGGTCCTTTGTGGCAGAACATTCTTTTTTCCGGTCTGTATAAATTGTCCTTTAACCAGGTTCCCAAAATGGATAAAGATTTTTGGGTCGATGAACGGTGTGACGGTTGCGGGATTTGCCAGAAAGTCTGTCCTGCGCGAAATATCATACTTGAATCTGGTATGCCGGTCTGGAATCATCGCTGCGAACAATGTCTCGCCTGCATTCAATGGTGTCCCAAAACAGCGATCCAATATGGCAAAAAAACTCCCAAATATGAGCGCTACCATCATCCCGACGTACAACTCAAAGATATTATCGCCTGCGCTAAAACTCCGCCTCATTACAACTCCGACTGAGCGCACTCTTCTATCTCCATTTAATAGCGAAAATTTGAATCAAAAATCGAAAAAGGCGTGCTAGCCCTGAGTTTCGTTTTTTTTTACGAAGAAATCGGAGAATCGAGAAGAGTGAGGAGGCGCCTTTGCAGGCGCCCCTCGATATTGGATTGCGAATGTTAGTTGCTGATTGTTTCAGTGATTTCGCTGGAAATGGAATCCCAGGTATATCCTGTTTTGGCGATTCCATTGACAGTG
>JAHELQ010000003.1:38378-38859 GCA_024644125.1 Candidatus Aminicenantota bacterium
ACGACCATGAGGAAGCTTTATATCTGAGAGTGGAGAAAGTCACTTGACCATTGGCGTCGGTCACCCCGCTGTCTGTCCCCGTATAGGTTCCGTTCCAGGCAACATTGACTGTGGCGCCGTCAATAGGCACGCCGCCGGAGGTTACAGTGATGGTAGCAAATCCCTGGATTTTGTTTGAGATCAACTGACTGCTCATTGCAATAGTATTTACCAATGTGGTTGGTTGAGGATCAGGATCGGTTGTGAAGAAATACTCGCTGGAGGTGGCGGTGTTGGAGCTGGAATCGGTGGATTTGACAACATAGTAATATGTGGTGTCGGGGGATAATCCGTTCAAAGTGATAGAGTGGGTGGTGACCATGGCTGAATCGCTAGCGGATAGGGTATAGTTGCCGGAGGCGACTCCGTATTCGACAACTGAATCCGAGGCTTCATCGGTATTCCACTGGATGACCGCATCGTTGTTCGATACTGAGTATTC
>JAHELQ010000170.1 GCA_024644125.1 Candidatus Aminicenantota bacterium
GTTCAAGGTCAGGAACATCAATGTCGTTGCGTTGTTCGATACCAGGGAAGAATTGGTCGGGAAAAAAGTAACTGTAAAAGGAGAAGAGGTCACTATATTTCACGTTGATGAATTGGGAGAATTTCTAGAGGAAAATCCGCTAATTCGAATCGCCATTCTCGCGGTACCTGAAACCTGCGCTCAGGAAATGCTTGAGAAATTAGTAACCCTTGGAATCAAGGGCGTTGTGAACTTTGCTCCCAAGATTCTCCGGCTTCCCCCTGGGGCAGAAGATATTCAGTTGATCAATGATTGCATTGGTGAATCATTGTACAAAATCGTGTATCAGTTGTATCACGACGAGAAATAGTAAGTTAGAACAGAATCGGTAAGTGAATTAACGGGCCTGCTTGACGAGAATAGTATGCTGTTGCTTTATCTAGTGATATTTTTATTGTTGGTTATTTTTAGCGCCTTTTTCTCATCTGCTGAAACTGCGTTACTTTCGCTCAATAAGATAAGGTTGAAACACAGGGCTCAAAAAAAAGACAAAAAAGCCCTTTTATTGAAGAATATCCTCAAAATTCCGGACGAATTCTTTTCGACTATCTTGATTGGCAATAATCTCGTGAATATTGCTGCGGCAACGATTTCAACTCTATTTTTTTCCAAATACATTGTCCAGAATGAAAATCTGGTTTTAGTGCTATCCACTCTCTTTACAACTATCCTCATTCTACTATTTGCGGAGGTGATTCCGAAATCGTACGCATTCCGTTATAGTGAGAAGCTGTCTTACCTGTATGCATATCCTATCAAGTTTTTCCATGTGTTTTTCTTTCCACTGGTCAAAGTGATTGCGTTGATTTCGGGATTTTTTTTCAAAGGGAAGCGGGAGGGGGCGGAGAAAAAAGAGTTGACCGTAGCGGAGATTAAACATTTTTTGAGTACTGAAATTAAATTATTCAAATACAATCCTTCGGCTTTACGGATGGTAAACGAGATCATAGATATTGCCAGCAAAGACGTCAAGACCATTATGACTCCACGCCCCGAGATCGCGGCATTGGATGAGGGTTCGACGCTTGAGCATTTAAAAGAGATTTTATTGGAGAAGAAAATTTCGAGGATTCCGATTTATAATAAGAGTTTGGATCATATCACCGGAATCATTCATGCGAATAAAATTTTGTCTGCTTTGCTCACCGAAGATCCCGGAGGTATTAAACTCAAATCACTCGCTTCTGCGCCATTTTTTGTTTCGGAGTATTCGTCGCTAAACTATGTGCTCCATGAATTCAAACGCAACAAGTTGGGTATGGCGGTTGTGCTTGACGAATATGGAACCACCATCGGTATCATCACGTTGTACGATATTTTCCGGGAAATCCTGGGGGAACTAGAAGTGGGGAAAGGGCAGATGAAAAAGCTGAAGCACAATGTCTTCCAGGTCAAAGGTAGCATTCCGGTGGAAGAGGTGAACGCAGAATTAGAACTGGGGTTGCCTGAAAAGAAAGATTATGCTACTCTATCTGGGTTGTTCGTGTTTTATTATGGGAAATTTCCCGGGCAGAATGCAACGCTGAAATTTGATGATGTTCACTTGGTGGTGAAGAAAATGGGACCACGCAAAATTGAAGAAATCATCGTAGTGAAAGAAGATAAGTGACGAGGCGACATGAAGGTAATCACAGTCAATAAAAAAGCGTTCCATGATTATGAAATCATCCAGAAATTCGAAGCAGGTATGGCTCTTGTCGGAAGCGAAGTGAAATCACTCCGGGCCGGAGGGGTGAATCTTAAAGATGCGTATGTCGAAATCCGCGCTGGTGAAGCTATCCTGCTCAACTCACATATTTCGCCATACGGCAATGCCTCTTACAACAATCATGAACCCCGCAGGGCACGGAAGTTATTGCTCCACAAGCGAGAGATTGCCAAATGTGACCAACGGGTGATAGTGAAAGGGATGAGTATCATTCCGCTCCGTATGTACTTTAACGAGAAGGGATATGTAAAAATAGAGATTGCCCTGGCCAAAGGCAAGCGCGAGTATGAAAAAAAGCATAAGATAAAGGAGCGCGACATTAAGCGTGAAGTGGATCGCGAACTTAAACACTTCAAAAAATGATCATTCCCATTTAATTAGATTCATCTCATAGGGATTGGCCATTAATGGGTGTTGTGGTGTGATGCGCAGTTTGAAGCCGAAATCGCCCGTTTTGCGGCACAAGATTGAACCTGAATAGATAAATTCGCCAGGATTGCCCCCTTCGACCGCCTGGACGTCAATCAATTGGTGAAGATTTGAATCCTCCAATGTTTGCTGGGCGGATAAATTTCCATAATAGATACTCACATTGATATCTTCCGGTTTGATATTCCCTAATTTCAAAATCGCCTGGAGTTGGATCGGTTCATTGATTTTGTATTCAAGGTCTGGAGAATATGTGATATGACTAACCGATATTTTGTGAAAATCCTTCTGAATGTCGCTTTTCCACTGAATGAACTGCCGGGTTTGAGCGAATTCTTTCTGCCTCAATTTCATGAAGTTATCGATAGCAGGTTTATAAAAACTAGTGTTGTAGTCCTTTACCATTCGCTGCGTGTTATAGAATGACGCGATGGACTTAAATCCATTTTTCATCATGTTTATCCATTCCCGGGGCAATCCATAGGAATCCCTTTGGTAGAACAGAGGTACTATATCGTTTTCAAGAATAGAGTAGATTGCTTTGCTTTCGACGCTATCCTGATAATGCCGGTCTTTATATTCCTCGCCATTACCGATAGCCCAACCATTGTTGAAATCATAGGCTTCGTCCCACCAACCGTCCAGCACACTGAGGTTGAGCACTCCATTCGCGGTGGCTTTCATGCCAGACGTTCCGCATGCTTCTAAAGGTCTGAGGGGGTTGTTCAGCCATACATCGACACCTTGTAGCATATACCGGCTGATTCCTATATCATAGTTTTCCATAAAGACCACTTTTTTTTGCAAATGGTTGGAATTGATGAAATGGATGATGTGCTCGATGATTCGTTTCCCTTCTGCATCCTGGGGATGTGCTTTGCCGGCGAAAATGATCTGTACCGGACGTTGTGTGTCCATCAATATTTTCAGTAATCTGGCCGGATCCTTTAATATCAGGTTACCTCTTTTATAAGTGGCGAATCGTCGCGCAAATCCGATGGTAAGCGCCTCTGGATTAAGAGCTTCCTTCGCCTCGTCGATAAATAACCTGGATACACCTTTGTCTTCCAGTTGTTTTTGCAGTATGCGCCGGACAAATTGAATTAGTCTGCGGCGACGGTATTCGTGTACTTTCCATAATTCAGGATCCGGTACCTTAGAAATTTTATCCCATAACTGGGGATTGTCCTGGTTTTGTTGCCATTGCGCTCCGAGATATCTCTGGAAGAGTTCGGTCATCTCTTGCGAGATCCATGTGGCGGTATGAATACCGTTGGTGATTGCATGGATGGGTATATGCTCGTCCGGGGTTTGCGGCCAGATTTCTTTCCACATTTTGCGGGATACTCGGGCGTGTAATTGCGAGACGCCGTTGATATAGGTCGAGTGGTTGATGGCGGCAACTGTCATCGAAAAATTCTCGTGAAGATTCTCCGGGTGAATACGCCCCAACTTCAAAAAATCTTCGATAGAAATTCCCAATTCCAATACATATTGAGAAAAATATTTTCGGATCAAACCCGAATCAAACACATCGTTTCCAGCAGGAACTGGAGTATGGGTGGTGAAGATTCCTGATTTTCTAACCACCTCGGCAGCTTCTTGAAAAGCTAGATCATGCTTTTTCATGAGCAAGCGGGCTCTCTCAAATGCAGCAAATGCCGAGTGACCTTCGTTCATGTGGATCGCGGCGGGAGACAGGTTTAGTATCTCAATCAATTTCATCCCACCAATGCCCAGGAGTATTTCCTGTTGAAGGCGGATCTCACGGTCTCCTCCATATAGTTGGGCAGTAAGATTGCGGTCCTGCTCGGAGTTCGGAGAAATATTCGTATCCAATAAATAAATGTAGATTCTCCCTACCTCTAATTTCCAGGCTTTGACGGCGATTTGCCTACCGGGGAAATCCAGCTCGAAAATGACCGGCGCATCATTCTCTCCGGTAATTTCACTAACTCCCATATTATGGAAATCGTTGATTTTGTAGAATTCCTGTTGCCAACCATCCTGGTTCAAATATTGTTGAAAATAACCGGTTTGATAAAGCAAGCCAACACCAAATAGATTGAGGCCGACATCTGAAGCGGATTTGATATGATCTCCAGATAAAATTCCCAGTCCTCCAGAGTAGATGGGGAGCGATTCATTTAGACCATATTCCAATGAAAAATATGCGATAGCAAAGTCTTTTGTAGAAACGCCATCTCCTAAACCCTTTTTATATTGGGTCAGTTGCCGATGGATGCTTTCCAATTCGATAACGAAGCTATCGTCGTTTGCTAATTCTTCCAGCCGTATCTGGTCTATTTCCCCCAGTAATTTGACTGGATTCCCATTGACTTTTTTCCAGAGTTCTTCGTCCATCCGGGAAAATAGGAGGGTGGCTTGGGGATTCCAGGAAAACCATAAATTGTATATGATTTCTTTCAGGGCACTCAGCTTTTCAGGAATACTGGGATATACTTTAAATTTTTTAAAACCAGCCATTTGAATAACTCTCCTTAATTTATAAAGACAGTATACGATATAATATGGTTTGGGTAAAGGGCAGGGGATAAACGGGTGTATCCCCAAAAGATGGTTGGCTTATAATTTTTCTATTATAAATTTTTTTTGGATTTCGACATAAAAATTGAGTTTTCCTGGAATAATGAAATCGTGGGCCAGGACAATCAAGAAGAATTCCGAAGTCAAAGCGTAAATATTCAGTATTTGAGTGTCAATCTTAAATATTACATTGTATGAATTCGGCACGAATTTAATATCGCTAAATTTAGAAATTACATCTGATATTTCAGCCCCGATTAACTCCGGGTCTATCTTGATATATCCGTATCTGGCGTCTTCGAGGCAGAGACCGTCCCTGCCCCAAATGCCGATAAGAGTTATTTCGGGATTTTGTTTATAGATTTTTTCATAAACGTCTTCAAACAAATTTTTCCCCTTCTCTTTTAATTAGCTCTAAAAAGTGATTCAAGCGTTCAACTTTTTTTATGCCCACCATTTTTGATTTCACATTTTCGATCTTTATTAAATATTTTTCATCGTGGCTCAGTCGGTAAATTTTATTATATATTGAGATGGCTTCTTTGTAAAGTCCCTGCGATAAATATAATTGTGCTGCGCTTTCAGTAGCGAATTCCGTATCGTTCTCTTCTTCCTGCTGTAACTGCGGTGCTTTTGTAGGTTGTGACTGCTGTGGCTTCGGTTGCGGGGTCGGCTCGGGCGGCGGTGGGGGAGGGAGTTTCGTCTCTGGAGTTAGAGGTAGTTCATCTGGAATCTGGGATTGGGGGTGCAGTTCTGCCATTGTCGGATAGAAGTCGTCGAGGTTGATATTGATGTTGTCGTCGGTTTTTTCGAAATAATCTTTTATCAGAGGGGAATCTGGCTCTAGATCCTCATCATCGGGTTCGTCGATGTCCGGTACCGGGACAGTTTCGAAGAAAGATTCAGGTAAGGTGTCTCCCTTTGAAATCGTTTGTCTCGATATGACGGGCGAAGGTTGCGGCGGTTCAGGAAGGGGTTTTGCCGGCGCGGTTGGAGCCACCATAATTTTTAGTTTTTTTAGCGCCTCTTTGGCTCCAACATTGAAAGGATCCAAAAAGAGTATTTTGTTATAGGTCTTCTCGGCCTCTTCCAGCTTTCTCAAACTGAAGGCGACATCGGCCCATTCCTTCAAGATGCTTACATTGTCGGGAAAGGAGGACATCAATTGTTGCAGCACATCTTCCGCTTCCTGCCATTTTTGTTCTTCTTTAAGAATTTTGACATAAAGAAAGTTGATCTGAAAGGAATGGGGAAAATCTTTGTTAAGTTGCTCAGCCAGTACGAGTGCTTCGGAGAATTTCTTCTGCCAGAAGAAATTCTCCAAAACCGCCAATTGCTCTTTCTCTTGTTTTAAGTCCGTCACTATATTTTACTCTAAGTTATAAGTTATTTTTTTTATGCGCCATCATTCTGAGAAACTGAAAATGTGAGCGGTGAACCGCTTACGTTGGGATCGTCCGCAGTTACAGTAATATAACCGGTTCTGGTTACTCCCCCGCTTGCAGAAACGCTTATAATAAGAGTCTGTTCGGTAGTTCCGGATCTGGCACTTGAGCCATCGATAGTGATCCAGCTTTCTGCAGCGGAAATCGTAAACGGGATGGGTAGTTCTGACCCGGAGTTATACACTGTAAGGTTGCTACTGCCGCCGGCAGTACTGAAAGTAAACGAGGTCGGTGTGACAGCGATCGTTGTTACCGGCCCGCCTTCGGCATAAAAGTCATAATTGTAGAGATCAACCGCAAATGGAGATTCGAAGGTATATTCAGAGGGGGTGAATGTATAACCGGCTCCCGAAGTAGGCGCAAGTGTTCCGATCCAACCAGAAGGTACGCAAATTGTGTAACTACCGCTATTCCTTGTAAGTGTGACGCCTCCATTATTCGATAGCTCTATGATAATTCCCTGGATTCCTATGTTGTTCGTATCCCTGACTTTTCCATTGATACAAACCGCTTGTTGCTGGTAGGGTATGATTTTGATTGGAATATAGTCAAATACCGCCGCCATTGGGATATCAAAACGTCCGTCGTCAATGAGAGTGGCTCTAATCGAGGTCAAGACTTCCGCTTTAATGGCGGTGCCGGCGGGGATCCAATAACGAATTTGGGCTTTGCCCTGCCCATTGGTGGTTCGCGTATCGCTGACCCGGAATCCTTCAAAATAGCCGTATCCCTCTTGTTCAAAAATAATTTTGACATTTGCCACGGGAGTGCCATCGTTTTTTTCGGCATAAACAATGATGTCTGAATATACCGCCGGATTGGCAAGTGGAATATATAGCGTCGAAGGATTGGCCTCGCCCGTCAGGTCGATCCTGAAACCTTTGGGATCTATATTTCCTGGATCTGGAACCGCGGATCTTTTGCATGAGGTTGCGGTCAGTATCAATACGATTGAAATCAAAATCGTTGCGAATATATATTTTTTCATTTTATTTGCCTCCATGCTCGACGGTTAATTGTCGCCGAAATCAGCGCACCATAAGGTGATGTAACCGACTACGGGTTGTACGCGGTTGCCGGCCAGATCCTTTCCATAGATGGTGCATTTGGCCTCGAGTTTCAGTATTTTGTTTTGGCCGAAATTGACCAATCCGATGAGAGGCGGTTCCAATTTTGCATCGTGGTTGACCAATACAAAGGGAACATCTGTAGAGCCATTGATTTCAACGAGCGCGCTTACCTGTTGGGAAAAACTGTAGGGGACATCGACTCCTTCGACATTTTGCCCGTCTGAGCGGGTGTATACGATATCGATCTGGTCTACCATGATGTTCTGGTAATAAGTCGGCTCAACGGCCGTAGGATCTATGAGTCGAGCGGTCAATTTAGCAATGCCTGGATCATTGATGACTCCCGCCTCAGAGTCGATGACGTCTACAAACACAGTAGTGGATTCTTCATCCTCTAGATTTAATCCTAAAATAGAAGTGATAATCAGTCTAGAGCTTGAGGTCGTTTCGTTTTCTCCGGCTATGCATCCGTTAAGCGCCAGGATCGAGATTAATAATAAACTGAATACAATATTTCTTATTCTTGTCCGCATAATGCCTCCTATTTGATGATTCTTGGAGTAATAAATATTAACAATTCCCGTCTCCGGCCAAACCTGGAAGAGTTTTTGAATAAATTGCCGAAGATGGGGATTTTACTGAGTAGTGGGACCTTATCGCTGGATTCGGAATCTTCGACACGGTACATACCGCCAATGACGATCGTGCTGCCGTCTTTGGCCATAACGCTCGTTTCGATGGATTGTGTCGTGATCGGAGGAATTCCGTTGACAGGATTGCCGAAATCCGCGGCGTTATTTTTGATGTTGATCGTCATCATAATCGTGCCTTCGGCGGTGATCTGCGGCGTTACCCTCATTTCCAGTGCGGCGTTGATATATCTTACGGTAATTGTATTGTTCTGGATGGTTTGGATCGGGATTTGTTGACCCTGAACCAGATAGGCTT
This sequence comes from Candidatus Aminicenantota bacterium, assembly GCA_024644125.1. Taxonomy (GTDB): domain Bacteria; phylum Acidobacteriota; class Aminicenantia; order UBA2199; family UBA2199; genus JAHELQ01. Next base: position 8,187 of record JAHELQ010000170.1, read on the forward strand.
CTGTATTGTTCTGGGTGGTTGTTTTGGGAGCCGAAATGATCTTTGCCTTACCTTTTTTCTCCATAGCGGATAGCGCCACGTCCAACCGGAAAGTATTCGCCACATTTCCGAGGGAAATCGTGGTACCGGAGGTACGCCCTGCGGCCGGTAAGTTGATGGCGTATCCACCGCCCGGCAGTGTGCTGGGCATACCGGGGTTGGCCTGGTTGGCGATGACATCGCCGATCAGATTGACGGAATTTGGGAACTTCAATGTGGTTTGGTTTCCGTAAGATGCATCGGCTAGCAAATTATAACCCCATTGGATACCGAAGCCCTCTTCGTAGTTACCGGATGTCTCGACGATTCTCGCCTCAATCGATACCTGCGCATTGGGCGTGTCAAGAGTGTCAATGAGTGTGTCCAACAATTTGATTTTTTCCGGCACCTCAGTGATGATCAATGTGTTGGAGCGGTCGTCCACCAGGATCTCGCCCCGTTGGGTCAACTGCTTTTGTAGAATTTTCAAGACTTCGTTGCCCTTTGAATAACTCAAGGCGCGGATATGAGTCACCAGGTTGCCTTCCATTTCCTTGGCTTCTCTGAGCTTACGGCGTTGCTCAGCCTCTTTGGCCAACTTATCGACTCTACCGATTCTCACTATATTTCCTTCGTCAACCATACTCAGATCGTTCACTTTCAGAAATAGCTCCAGCGCCTGGTCCCATGGGACTTGATAGAGTTCGCTGGTTACTTTGCCACTGACTCCCGGATCGATCATCATGTTGAGACCAGCGGTCCGGGCAATGAATTTAAGAACGTTTATCAAATCGGCATCTTTAAAAATGAAATCAACCAGTTCACCTTCATATTGTTTGGCGTTGCTGTCGAGCGTTTGCCGGACGAAGGTGGTTTGGGCTCCTTCGGAATTCTGTATGTTTACATATTCTTTGGGAGGATTCTGGGGGTCTATGTTTGATTTCTCTTCGGTAAAAAAGTCGGTGGGCGAGGAAGCCTGGCTGTCAGCCGAAGGTTTGGCGGCAACGACCTCTGTCTGCTCTGGTTCGGTCTTAATTGGAGGGGCGATGTTGCTGGGTTTGTTGGCCGGTTGTTTTTTGGCCAGCACAATCTCCGGCTTCGTTTCGGCTTCCGGGTCTTTCTTGTCGGTGTCGAAGAAAGAAACTCGTAATAAATTGTTTTCCCGGCTGACTTCATAACCTTTCAAATAATCGAGATCAAACACGAGACGGAACACCGAGGGGGAATTGTAAGCTCCCCTCAAGCTATTGACATTTAGTTGGTCGATATTTTTTTTGATGATTCTGGAGGTTGTCTGCTGCAAGTCGATTGCCAGTCTGGCTGGTGAGTCGGGGATAGGGATGACTTTGTAAGGCGCGCCTTTTGACATTAAAATTTCGAATTCTATTTTTTGATCGGTTTTTTTAGAGATCTGAATGTCGCGGATAACGCTTTTCCCAGTTGTGTCTTGCGACATCTCCGTTTGGGGAAGCGTGATTTCCGGTTCTACCTGTTTGGGTATTTCCGTCCGGGGGGTTCCGGTTTTTTCAATATTGGGAAATTCGATGTACAGCCCGTTCGGATTGGTGAACAACCGGTAATTTACTTTTTCTTTTAATTGGATTTCGATATCGATATACGTGTCGCGGCGAATGATATTTATGAGCTGGATGACCGGGGAATCGAATTCCAATTTGTCTTTTGGGAGGAGGAAGTCGATATCGTTCAATCTCATCACAATCAATTCGTAATTATCCTTCTGGGGATA
>JAHELQ010000171.1 GCA_024644125.1 Candidatus Aminicenantota bacterium
AAGCTTCGGTGAGTTTCGACACATTTGGCGAAGAGGTATATCCCGTATTGCTGCGGGGAGGCAACGTGACGTTGCCTACCGCGGACGATATTATGGACGCTGCCCGGTTGAGCGCTTACATCGCCCGCCGGTCGGCCACTGTTCTCGATTGTTCGCCCTTGTTGTTAAACGAGTTGAATAACCGGTATCATTCGGAGCTTGCCAGTTTACGAATCATCATCAGTGGCGGAGATGTCTTGAGGCGGGATTATATCGATGGGTTCTTGCGACGGGCGCTGGTCTACAATACCTACGGACCCACAGAGAGCACTATTTGCGCGACCTATCACCGCTGCCGTCAGGATGACGGCGATGCCATTCCCATCGGCAAACCTATCGCCAATTACCGGGTGTATATATTGGACCGGAATCTACGGTTGTCGCCGGTGGGAATTCCGGGCGAATTATGCGTAACAGGTCCCGGGGTGACGCAAGGGTATCTGAACAATCCCGAATTGACGGCGGACCGGTTTGTCGATATATGGGAACGGGGTTTGTATGATTTGCACCACCCTGGAGGCGATGTGATGTACCGGACCGGCGATTTGGCCCGGTGGCTGCCGGACGGTTCCATCGAATATATCGGCCGGATCGACCAACAAGTCAAAATACGTGGTTTCAGGATAGAGCTGGGGGAAATCGAGCACCGACTTCTGAAGCATGAAGCGGTAAAAGAGGTATGTGTCCTGGCACGGCAAGATCGGCGGCAGGAGAAGTATTTGACCGCCTATATCGTATTCCGGGGGCAGTCAGGCGATCAGACTGTTAATTTTAGAGATTTTTTGTCACGAGCGCTCCCGGATTATATGATTCCCGCGTTTTTTATCCCGTTGGCCGCCTTGCCCCACACATCCAGTGGAAAAATAGACCGGCGGGCTTTGCCGGAGCCCTCCGCCGGCGATATGATCCGCACCCGGCGATTTGTCGCTCCTGGCAATGAAAAAGAGCGGCGGCTGGCGGCGATATGGGAGGAGATATTAGCGATTGACTCGGTGGGAGTAGAAGACAATTTTTTTGAATTGGGCGGCGACTCCATTCTGGCCAATCGTGTCGTGGTCAAAATCCGCGATAATATGGGATTTGAAATTTCCTTGAGGGATTTTTTCCAGCAGCCGTCGATCGGAGAATTGTCCCGGATGCTCCCGGAAGAACCGGGCGTCGTGCAAAAAATTCCACGGGTATCCAGGGACCGGAAGATTCCTCTCTCGTTCCCCCAGGAACGTTTGTGGTTTTTGCAACAACTCGACACGGGCAATCGCTCCTACCATGTCCCAAGAGCCCTGAGGGTGAAAGGGGAAGTGAACGTAACCTTGTTTGAGCAGGCGTTTTCCGAAATTGTGCGGCGTCATGAAATTTTTAGAACTATATTCCCTATGGTTGATGGCGAACCGGTTCAACAAATTCAACCGCCGTACCGGATACAAATCCCGGTGATTGATTTGTCGGATGTTCCGGAAGAAGAGGTAGCATCGGAGGTGGAAGAGTTCATCATGGATGAAGGGCAGCGGGAATTTTACCTGGTGCGGGGACCGATGCTGCGGGTGAGTCTCTTGAAACTTGGAGAAGACGATCATGTGTTGGTGACGGCGGAGCATCATCTCGTTCATGACGGCTGGACCCAGGGGGTGTTGCTCAATGAGTTTATTCAGATTTACTCGGCTTTTGTAAAGGGGGAGGCGTCTCCGCTGCCGGAACCGCCGATCCAATACGCGGATTTCGCCGTCTGGCAACGGGAAACAATTCGCGGCCAGCGACTGGAAAAACACCTGGATTTCTGGGAAAAAAAGCTTCGGGGGGCGCAGCCGCTATTGGATTTGCCGACGGATTTTCCCCGGCCCCAGATCTTCAGCGGCGACGGAGATCTGCACCGCTTCGTGATTCCCGCCGATGCAGTCTCGCGATTGAAGAGATTTTGCCATGAGCGTACGACAACGTTGTTTATCACGATGCTGGCGGTTTTCAAACTATTGCTGTATAGATATAGTCATTCAAGCGATATTTGCCTGGGCACGGGTATCGCCAATCGGTCTTCGCGTGAGATGGACGGCATGATGGGCATGGTTGTCAATACCATCGCCTTGCGAACGGAATTTTCTCCCGGTCTCACGTTCATCGAGTTTCTCGACCGGATAAAAGAGACCTGCGTCGAGGCGTATGAGCATGAAGAAACTCCATTCGACAAAGTTGTGGAACGGCTGTCACCAAAACGAAGCCTGAGCTATTCGCCGGTATTCCAGGTGATGTTCAGTTTTATGGATACTCCCACCAAAAGTCTGGAGCTTCCGGGTTTGGAACTTTCCATCATGAATTCCCATAACCGATCCTCAAAATTCGACATCAGCGTGGTGTTGATTCTTCCCAGGGCGGGCGAGGATTTGGCTGGCGAAATTCTGGTGGATTGGGAATATAGTACCGATTTGTTTACGAAGGACTCGATGGCGAGGATGGGAGATCATTATATGAGGCTCCTGGAAGAAACTCTGCGCACGCCGGATAGGCAGATCTATGCATTCGATTTTTTAGATGAGGGTGAAAAAAGACAATTATTGGCGGATTTCAATGACAACGATCTGGAGTTCGACCGCGGGATTTCGCTGATTGAACCGATCAAAAGGCAAGCGGCGTTGCATCCCCACCGTTTGGCGGCGGTGTCGGGAAGCCGGGAGATTTCCTATAAGGAGTTGGATGACCTTTCGAGCCGGTTGGCGGGATATCTGAAAACTCTCGGTGTCAAAGCCGGGAATCCGGTGGGTGTTATGATGGATCGTTCCATTGACATGGTGATCGGTTTGACGGCGATTCTGAAGACCGGCGGATTTTATCTTCCCATCGATATCTTCTATCCAAAACAACGGAAGAATTATTTCATCGAGGACGCTGGTGTGATGTTGTGTTTGACGGATGGGAGCGATCACGGTCTCGATGCTCCCGATGTGATGATCGTGGATGTCACCCTGGGGATTGAACTCGGAACCCTGGATAATGGCGCGGCGATCTTGCCTGAAGGCGGGGATCCCGCGTATGCGATCTATACTTCCGGCTCCACTGGAGCTCCCAAAGGGGTTGTTGTGGAGCACCGGCAGGTGAACAATTGTATATCCTGGATGCAAGGTTCGTTCCCATTGTCCGCGGAAGATCGTGTCGTCAGCCGGACCAATCTGACTTTTGATCCGTCGGTGTGGGAGATCTTTTGGCCGTTGTCTACCGGCGCTTCTGTCAATGTGTTCAACGCCATCCAATCGATGGATGTCGAATTTTTAATCGACTTTCTGGCGGCGGGGGAGGCCTCGGTGATGTATTGCCCGGCTTCGCTTTTTTCCGCGATGACTGCTGTTTTGAAAGAAAAAAAACAAGACGGTTGGGGCGGGAGATTGTCTCTCCGGTGGTTCTTTATCGGAGCCGAGCCTGTGAGGATGGAGACGATAAAAGATTTTTACACGTTTCTGGATGGCCGGATCGTCAATACTTATGGACCGACCGAATGCACCATCAACAACACATTTATTGTACTCGACCCCGGCGATTCCCGCTCGTTTGTCCCGATTGGCAAACCTGTGGCCAACAACAAATTGTATATTCTCGGAAATCAGCTCCAATTGCTGCCGCGAAATGTTGCGGGGGAGATTTGTATTGCTGGTGAAAGTCTAGCCAGGGGTTATGTGAACAGTGTGGAGAAAACGGCGCAGGCATTTATTCCCAATCCGTTCGGAGAGGGACGATTGTACCGGACCGGCGATCTGGGACGTTGGTTGGCAGATGGAAATATCGAGATCCTCGGCCGTATCGACAAACAATTGAAGATCAGGGGTTACCGTGTGGAACCGGCAGAGATTCAGAACCGGTTGATCGGCGGGTTCGAAATCGACGAGGTTTTTGTGACGGCGGAGGCGGACGAGACCGGAGCTAAACGACTGGTTGCCTACCTGGTGGCGGACTCGCCGCAGGACCGTATCGAATTGAGACGGTATTTGGCGGATAAATTACCGGAGTACATGGTTCCATCCGACTTTGTGCAGGTTGACGGCATACCTCTGACTTCAAACGGGAAAGTCGATATTCAGGCGTTACAGAAGTGCGGTCGCGAACCATCGGTCGCCTACTCGGGGCCGCGCAGCACATTGGAAGAACGGCTGCTGGAGCTGTGGCGCCGCATCCTGAAGGTCGAGCCCAATGATTTGAACCAGGATAGCAACTTTTTTGAAAACGGGGGGCATTCGTTGAGTGTTATCCGGCTGGTATCGCTGTTGCACCAGGAATTGAATGTCGCCGTACCAGTGTCGGAGGTTTTTATGAATCCGACATTCGGAGGTTTGCTTGAGTATATAAAACAGCGCGAGGGGAGCCATTTTGTCGCGATAGAAAATGCCGAGGAAAAAGAGTACTATCCGTTGACTCCGCCGCAAAGGCGTCTGTTTTTCCTTCAGCAACTCGATCCATTGGGGACCGCGTACAATATTCCGATTTTTACCCACATCAAAGGACCATTGGACCGGGAAAAATTGGTCGCTGTCTTACAAAAACTTGTGATGCGGCATGAAAGTTTGCGAACCTATTTTGTGACGGTAGACGGCGAGCCGGTTCAGCGGATTGCGCCGGTAGCGGAAGTGAAAGTTGAATATAGCGAACTTCCAGGGGTCGACGTTTCAGAATTTTTGTCAACTGAGACCAGACAGTCATTAATCAAGCCGTTCAATTTGTCGGAAGCTCCTTTGCTACGTGTTGGATTGGCTCGTTTAAGCGATAATGATTACGTCTTCATGGTGGATCTGCACCACATTATCACCGATGGGGCTTCGACGAATATAGTGATCAAGGACTTTATCACGTTGTACACCGGCGGTCAGTTGGCGGAGCTTTCCCTTCGCTACAGGGATTACGCTGAATGGGTTGCCCAATACTATTCGAAAAAGAGTCTAATCGAGCAAGAGAATTTTTGGCTTGGGCAATTTAGCGGTCCTTTGCCGCAATTGATTCTTCCCCTGGATTATGAACGATCGGCGATGCGGGAATTTGACGGGGAAACATACTCGTTTAAGGTTTTGGGGGAGACTGTCGGGCAATTGAACCGTTTAATCGAAGAGGAGGGCGTCACTCTGTATATTCTATGTCTGGCAATTTACTATGTGCTGCTCTTCAAGCTTTCGGGGCAGGAGGATATTGTTGTGGGAACCGACACCGCCGGTCGAAATCATGCCCATCTGAACGACATGATCGGTTTGTTTATCAACACTCTGGCTTTGAGAAATTTCCCCCAGGGGAAAAAGTCGTTCCGCTTGTTTCTCAGGGAATTGAAAGAACGGGCAATTAAATCCTTCGACAACCAGGATTATCCATTTGAACGTCTGGTGGAGCGGATTTCAGTCAATCGTGACCTGAATCGCAATCCATTGTTCGATGCGGCGTTTTATTTTCATACGGAGGATGAATCTCTGGGTGATTTCAATGGGTTATCCATTGGCGATTTGCGTGTGGCGCCCATTGAATTTAAGCGGGATACGGCTAAATTTGATTTGATGTTATCCGGGCATCCGGCGGCCGATTGTATTTTGTTCACGTTCGAATTCAGCAGACAATTGTTCAAGCCGGAAAAAATCGAACACTTTTCGTTGATGATCAGGGAAATAATCTCTGAAGTATGTTTAAACAAAGATGTAAAGCTTGGCGAGATCAATGTATCTCTTTCCCGACTGGCGAAGAGCGGGGAAGAATTAATGGCGGACGATATTGAATTCTAGGAGGTAAATCAACTATGCTAAATTTACATGTGAGTGAGAAAGAGAAAGTTCTGTTAATGCTGTTGCCGTTCTGGACCCCGCAAATTCCACCCCTTGGGATTGCATGTTTGAAATCGTATTTGATATGTCATGGGTTCGATGTAAAAACGATTGACGCGAATACGGATGCGAATTTGAATTCATTGTACAATGACTATCTCCGTTCGCTAAAAGAGTGTATTCCAGAGGAAAAAAGGGGGAATTATTACAATGTGGCGCAGGATGTATTCCGGAATCATTTGAACGCCTTTTTGAATTTTACCTATAAAAAGCGTCATTTGAAGCTGTTGAACTCCGTAGTATCGAAGACCTTCTTTATAGAACTTCCGCTTGAACGGCTGGTTGAACTCGATGATCTGGTCGCCAGGTTTTTTCATCAATTGGAGTCTTTTATTTTGAACGTGTTGGACCGGGAAAAACCGTCGGTTCTAGGATTGTCTGTGTTCCAGGATAATTTGGCCGCGTCTCTATTCGCTTTCCGCATTACCAGGGATGTTTTCCCTGAAATAATGACGGTTATGGGAGGCGGTATTTTTGCCAGCGACCTGGCTCCGGGATCTCCCAATTTTGACATGTTTCTTGCCAAAACCCCATATATTGACCATATTATTGTTGGAGAGGGCGAGATCCAATTCCTTAAATTGTTGCGGAATGAATTGCCCCATCGGGGAAAGTTGCATACGCTGAATGATATTGACGGGCAATTGCTCGACCTGGATTCGGCTCCTATCCCAGATTTTTCTGATTTAAACCTTGATTTTTATCCATACCTTTCGACCTACACTTCCAGGAGTTGCCCGTTTCAATGCAGTTTCTGTTCAGAAACCGTGTATTGGGGGAAGTACAGAAAGAAAGCCGCGGCGCGTGTGGTGTCGGAATTGGAACAACTTCATACCGCTTATGGGGGGCGCCTGTTTTTGATGGGGGAATCGATTCTGAATCCGATCGTCGATGATTTGGCGTCAGAGTTGAGTTCGTCTGGCCTATCGCTCTATTGGGATGGGTATTTGCGGGTTGATCCGTGTGTGATCGTCGAAAGGAATGCCGCGAAGTGGCGGGATGCTGGATTTTACCGGGCCAGATTGGGTCTCGAGAGCGGTTCGCCTCATGTCCTGGATTTAATGGGGAAAAAAATATCCCCGGCCCTTATGGCGGAAAGTCTTGCGAAACTGGCCGGCGCCGGGATCAAGACGACCACTTATTGGGTTGTGGGGCACCCGGGTGAGACGGAGGAGGATTTTCAACAGACTCTGGATTTCCTCGAAGCCAATGCCGAGAATATCTATGAGGCCTGGAGCAGTCCATTTTATGTGTATGCCTCGGGACAGGTCGGGTCCAACCAATGGGAGACGCAGCGGTTGCCTTTGTATTGCGACCAGGAAGTGGATTCATTGATGTTGCAAACATGGTACCTGGACTGCATGCCCGCCAGGGATGTGGTATTTGAACGGGTTGCGCGGTTCCAGAAACATTGCGAGGATCTTCATATTCCAAATCCATTTTTCCTTTATGATTTTCATAAGGCGGACGAGCGTTGGAAAATGTTGCATGAAACGGCTGTTCCCTCTCTGGCCGAGCTGCGAGGCCGGCGCTCCTCTTCGAGCGTAGCCGGTCAAATAGTATGAGGAGCGGTTGAATGAGTGTTTCTGCATTAGTTCATGCAATTTTGGAGTTGAAGGATGTGGAGCGGGAAGGCATCACATTCATCAAGAATGAAGACCGGGAGGTATTTGTCTCATATAAGGAATTGTACCGGCAGGCGTCGCGTATGTTGAACGCGCTTCGTAACGCGGGTATTTGTCCCGCGGAAGAGGTGGTTTTTCAGGTAGAAGACAATGAACTTTTTGTGCCGTTGTTTTGGGCCTGCATGATGGGCGGCTTTCTTCCGGTTCCGGTAACGCCCGCCAATACGTCGGAACAACGCTTGAAGTTGATGAACATATGGGCGGTCTTGAAACAGCCTCGCCTGGTCATTGACGCAACGGCTTTGGATCGCCTGCTTGAGTTTTGCGCAGAAAGAGAACTGTCTGTCCAGCCCGGAAATCTAAGGAGCAGGGCAATTTCTCTAGAGCGGCTCGCTGTGATTGATGATTCGTGTGATGCCTGTGATATTTACCGCTCCAAAGAGTCGGATATCGCGTTGATTCAGTTTTCGTCCGGCTCCACCGGGGATCCCAAAGGGGTCACGCTGACGCATAAAAATCTCGTGACCAATGTCAGGGCTCTCGCCAAAAGTATTGAATCCCGGCCGGAGGGAGAGGTGTATCTCAGTTGGATGCCGCTGACTCATGATATGGGATTGATCGCCTTTCATCTTGTCCCTTTGATGGCCGGCTGGCCGCAATTTTTAATGCCGCCCAATTTGTTTGTGCGGCGTCCGTTGGTGTGGCTGGAAAAGATGTCCGAACACCGGGTCACTATTGCCGCGTCGCCTAACTTTGGATTTAAGCATGTGCTGAAAGTGTTGGATTTCCACCCTGACCGGACATATGATTTGAGCAGCGTACGTTTGATTTTTAACGCGGCTGAACCAATTTCCGCCTCGCTCTGCCGGGATTTTTTGCGACGTTTGGCTCCTCTGGGACTCAGAGACGATGCGATGTTTCCGGGTTATGGATTGGCGGAGGCCAGCGTGGCGGTGAGTGTGCCGCCGCCGGGGCGGGATATGGTGGTTGTCGAAGTGGATAGAGGTTCGCTTAGTGTTGGAAATAAGATTGTCGAGCGGGAGTCGAATGGGGAGAACACCGTTTCCTTTGTCGGGGTGGGGAGGGCGGTTGACGATTGTTTTATCCGTATTGTCGATGGTAATGATTCTGTTGTGGACGACCGGGTGGTGGGGCGCATTCAGATGCGGGGCGATAATGTGACGGCCGGGTATTATCGAAACGAAGCGGCCACGGCCGCTGTTTTTTCCGCCGATGGTTGGCTGGATACCGGCGATTTGGGCTTCATGCGGGATGGCGAACTGGTGGTCACCGGTCGCATGAAGGATATTATTTTCGCCAATGGCCAGAATTTTTATAGTCACGACCTTGAACGGTTGGCCGATCAGATCGAGGGCTTCGATTCAAGCAAGCTCGCGGCCGCCGGAATTTTCAACCAGGAGGCTCAGGAAGACGAAGTAGTGTTCTTTGTGGTGCATCGCAAAAAACAATTGGAAGATTTCGCGATGCTTGCCAATGAATTGAAGACAAAAATTCATGCGGGCGCCGGTTTGAAGGTACGTTTTGTGATCCCGGTCAAGACCATTCCCAAAACCACCAGCGGCAAAGTGCAGCGTTATAAATTGGTTCAAGATTACTTAGCCGGAAAGTATAATGATGTATTGGCCGAGTTGACGGCGATTTATGATTCACGGCTGGAGGAAATCGCAGGGGAAACCGGCGAAAATGTACCGGACATTCGGCAAATCACCACTGCTATTTTGAACGCGATCGCCAACTTGATGGGGTTTATCGTGACAGATCTCGATGAAAGTTTGTTCGAATTGGGACTTGAGTCCGTTAAGGTCCCGCAATTGCAGATGGCGCTCGAAGATGAATTCGATCTGGATCTTCCTGTTTCGCTGGCGCTCGATTATCCGTCGGTCAACGATATCGCTCTATACATCAGGCGGCGCTTGAATGGAGGGGCGGAAGCCGGTATCGTCGAGAACGTGTCGGCGGCCGTTTCCGCCATAGGCGAACCGGTGGCTATTATCGGTATAGGTTGTCGCTTTCCCGGAGGAGCCGATGATCCTTCGTCGTTTTGGCGAAACCTGGTGCAGGGCCAGTGCGCCATAACGCGAATCCCTGGCAATCGCTGGGATGCCGGGAAATATTACGATCCGTCGCCGGAAACCCCTGGTAAGATCAATACGATGTATGGGGGATTTTTAGATGGTATCGATCTGTTTGAGCCGGCTTTTTTTGGAATCACGCCAATGGAGGCGCAAGCGATGGATCCTCAGCAACGGTTGTTGCTGGAGGTGTGCTGGCATGCGCTGGAAAACGCCGGTTTGGATATGACGGATGTGATGGGCAGTCGCGCCGGCTGTTTCATCGGTATTTCCGGCAGCGATTATATCGACCGGATAAAGGCGTCGGAGAATACGATCGGAGCTTATTCCTTTACAGGTTCCATGTTGAGT